>NZ_JBJEFJ010000209.1:0-4421 GCF_051873915.1 Pradoshia sp. | reverse complement strand
CCCTTTTCTTCCATAAGGAGTTCAACATAAAAGAACATGAATCCTTCTTAGATCAACGCCTCATTAGATGATTACGCATTACTATCCCAACTTATATTCGTTTGGAGCAACAATGCAGTCATGTCGCTTGCGAATTGGGAAGGCTAAACCTCATTGTAGTCGTGTATGACAGTAAGACGTATTGGTACCCAACCCGGATAAATGCTTGTCATGGCATCTTGGAAAAAGAAATCGAAAACGGCCTCATACCGATAACATATGGATAACCGGACCGACATCCCGAAAAGGGATGTCGGTCTTTTTTTCGCTTATGCGGTTATACTGAGGAAAAACCGACTAATGTAACGGAGAGGAGTAACTGAATATGACCAATTCACAAATCAACAGGAAATACCTGCACGAAATCAATGAGCTCCTGGAACAATCCAGCCATGGCAAGGTTCGAGTTGGGAACATCCTATATTTCTCAACCAGAGCAATCGATGCGAACATGGAGATTAGGGATAAATCCCCTAAATATTATCGACGATGGGTTTCAGTCATTTTCATACTTTTTCGCTAGCACCACCGTTAAGATTGGAATGATGATATTAATCAATGAAAACAGTAGCCCAATCATACACCAGAGTAACGGTACTTTTAGTATAACGAGTAGTGAATATCCGCCAATTACACCAGCAAAGATTGCTATCATGACCCACAGTAATACTTCCTTTAAGAAATGTTTTAAAATAGTGGATTTAGTCCACCCAATCGTGTGATACATATTGAATTCATCTTTTCTTTTTAAAATCAATGAATGAACACCTTCTATCATACTCACAACGGTTAATAGAATGGTCATAGCAACGATAGTCATTTGTATGGTCAATGTTTGATTGTTGATGAATTGGCCCATGGTCGTGTTATCCATTTCAGATATTGTTTCCCCGATGATAGCCATCTGTACAATTAAGAGGAAAGTAGAAGTAAATAAGGTCAACATGGTCGGTGCAATGATGGATAGATAATGCCTAATGCTTGAAAAGTTTTTATACGCTTCCAATCGTACTCGAGATTTCTCCTCTCTTGCCAACACTCCATATGTGATGACTAACGAAAACAGGAAGAGTCCCATTGCGTATAGAAACGCATAGCTTTTTTCAAAAACGAAGAACAACAATATAAAAGCTGTTAAGAAAGCAAGACTTTGCAAAATTACTTGCTCTGAATAGTTCCGTTGGAGTATTTTCTTTGGAGACCAACCTATGAGGAACAATGTTTGGTTCTCTGCCTTTAAAATATTTTTTTCAAAGACTAAACGAGCCATCAGCCAAGATAGGCCAAATAGAAAGAATAGTGATAAGGCGACATTAATGGTCTTATTCCAACTGGTTTCTATTGCTTGAGCTACACCCAGGGTTGTCCACGGCTCTGTCACTTGTCCGATACCTTCAACCTCCAATTGTTGCTCCTTGAATGATGAACCTGCGACAATATCCACTTCATAGCCTGCCTCCAACAAATCTTTCGCTACATTCTCTATTTTTGCTTGTGCGGAGGCATCATATTTCGTGATTTCATCAATACGAATCCGAATGGCGTCAATTGGTTTATCTCCCTTAACGAGTTCAGCAGAATCCAATGTTGTGACTCCGCTGCTAGGTGCAGGAACAAAGCTGCCTGGGACTGATGTCGGAGTCAATGACTCTCCCTTGGATGTGGTCGTCGTGCTAGTTGAATAAATACCCAAAGGACTGGAAGCTAATTGTCCTTTCTTCTCGCTTGCCGTGAATTCACCCGTTTGCAAGATCATGAATGGAACTTCATCAGATTCTTCTAGACCAGCCCCTTTTTGTACCACTTCTTTATAGGAAGGGGGATTCCCTTCTTGAACCTTTTCAACCTGAATTTGTTCGCCTTTGAACTTGTAATCAATTTTCTGGGCTGTATAGTATTGAGAGGTGTTAAAGCTATACATAGACCCATTGGACGTCTCCACCTTAAAATCATCTCTAATCTTCATGGCTACACTCTCAAAAGGTCTTTGGAATATAGAAAGGTCAAAGTCAAAATCCTTTCTGTCTGAACCAGGCTCCTTATTTAACTCTTCTACGACCTTCCCCAATTCATCTTTTTTTTCATACGCATTCAATAGTATCTGCTCATCCGTTAAGCCTAGTTTTTTCTTATAATCTGCAAGGCTAACATCCAATTTCTCTACCGAAAGTTCCATATGAATTTGATTGTCAATTTCACTTCTCTGTAAAACCTTGATAACAGGTGGATTATTGTAATTCTGTCTCATTTGGCTGAACAAAGAAAATTTAGGGTCATCTAGGTCAGCATATAAATCTGAAAAATCTATCCCGGTTAATTGTTTCTCGCTTTCTGGGTCAATAGCTGTCAATAAATGATAGCTAGGGGGCAGGACAACATACATGCTTTTGCCCGCCAACATATCCTGTCCTTGTGGATACCAGACATATTCGAGGTTATCTGGCTTGGAATTATCGAAATAGGTTAGGATTTGTTTCTCTCCTAATGGGTATTTATTTAGCCCATCCGATGTGTAGAATTGCCATTTGAATCGAGCTGGATGTTCCAAAGGAGGCAATATAATGGACGCTTGCCTTCCGGTGAAGTATCCAAGAGAGGCAACAGGGGCGGCCACTTCAATATCAGGATTATCCTTGATTTCCTCCCATTCGGATATGGAGATTCCACCTTTGCCGTCTCCAACATAATTTTCTTCCACAATCCCGATTGTCTTTTCAATCTCGGTTCGTGAGTCAGATGGTCGCAGCAAAATGTCATAGCTTCCTCTGCCGTGCTTTTCTAGTGTATTTTTTACTGAAACTTGTGACTGAAGGGTGTACTGGGAACCAAGCGGAATGAGGAAGAATATGCTCAAAAAGGCAATAACCATGATGAGCGAAATGATTTTCCTGTTTAGTATTCGGCTGATGATGAGTCTAATCATAGATGAATCATCTCTTCTTTCGTTAACAGCCCCTCATTTAGACGATATACACAATCCCCTTTTTCGGCGACCTCAAGGTCATGGGTGACACAAATGATTGTGGTTCCACGCTTTTGTATGTTTAATAGCAATTCGATGATTCGATCTCGATTCTTTGTATCCAAATTCCCTGTAGGTTCATCACATAATATAATCTCAGGATCGCCAATTATTGACCTTGCAATAGCAACCCTTTGCTTTTCTCCTCCTGACAGACTATCGGGCAGCCGATTGTGCAGGGATTCAGGAATTCCGACCAACTTTAATAAATCTTTCGCCTTTTCCATAAGCCATTTGCGATCCTTGTCATAGAGCAACGGCATAATGACATTTTCTAGAACCGAATAATGGGATAAGAGCTTAAAATCCTGAAAGATAAATCCGATATTCGTTCTTCGAAAATTACTCCGTGCTTCTTCTGTCATCGAATATATATCATGATTAAGCATGCGTACCGAACCGTCATCGGGTTTCAGAAGCCCGGCGATACACTTCAATAAAGTAGATTTACCTGTCCCAGATGGACCGACTATGCTGCACCATACAGCCTCTTTAACCTCTAAGTTCACTCCGTCTAATATATTCAGTGTTTCATTGTTCCCATACTTCTTCATAAGATTATGTACATATAACATCTCGATACCCCAATTCATTACATTGTTATAACACACATAGACCGCCAGAGCAGTCTATGTGCATGATTCGACCATTACCTAGATAATTTGATAGTACCTGAGTCAGTAGCGACTTTACTTCCCGTTACTCTCAAAAAATCGTTCCAAGTCTTTGAAGTAGTGCTTGATGAGATAGAATAACTGGAAGTATTGGTAGTTCGGTAACTTGAATACCGGTCATCAATAGCGGCATATTTTCCATCGTTGTAATATACATGGTAAGAGGAGCCAGTACCGCCACCCCAACTCAATGTCTTAGTGACAGATGTAGAACTGCCAGTTCGTGAAACATTTTTTGGTGAAATGCTAGCCTCAACTGGCACTGCCGCTTCTGCCTTTGATGCCCCACCAAGATCTCCCACTCCGAACCCTAACAACATGCTACTTGCTACAACTCCCAAAGCCAACTTCTTAATCATCCTCAAACATCCAAAATTGTTATTATATTACAATTAGAAGGTAACACAGATGAATTATCCTTGTATATATAAAATTTCAAATTTTCTGTAAATAAGTATATAAGTCACATCAAAAATAAGGTCAAATCTATCAAAAGGTAATAATAATTCCATAAAAATCACGAAAAGTTATCTTTCGGAAACTGTGAATGCGTTAAAAAAATCTAGGAAAATAGAGAAAGAAGCAATCGATATTGCCATAAAACGGTTCGGTGGGGAAAAGAAATACGCTCTGTTTGCTGTATTTAGATGCTTTTTGAACATCGGAAATGAACGAACAATTGTACA
>NZ_JBJEFJ010000208.1:0-4447 GCF_051873915.1 Pradoshia sp. | reverse complement strand
ATAAAATCTGGGCTCTTATTTAAGAAAACTCTATACCATTGTTCGCCTTCTTTAATATCTGATACTCGAACTTGATAAGTCATTTCAAAGATCATAGAAAAAACCTCCAAATAAACAATATATTCTAACTATTCAATTCGACAGAGGGCTTTCCCTCTTCTACAAGCTGCCGCGTTTCTCCATTTACGTATCTACATAAAAGGGCATTAACCCTTCTTGGATTAATGCCACCATTTGATTAAGTACATTTCAAATCAATAGATATTTTATTCAATCCCACTTAGAGTTCTTTTCTATAACCAATCAAAACATATGCACTTAGACATATCTGAATAACACTTAAAATCAAAAACGGCGTTGTTACGATATATGTTTCTTGCACTAGCATATACTGGAGAATCAAGCCAAAAAAGAAAAGGGCACCCATTATCATCGAAATATACCACGAACTATTCCCCCTGCTTACAAAGCTAAATAAAGAAGCTATGATATTACCTAGTCCGAATATGACAATGGCAAGAATACCAGGCATAACCCAACTATCGAAAGGAAGGTTAGTTGCCCAGCTTTCTGGGTATTGCTCGGCAAAGATTCCGTAGTTTGAGCGGACCATTTGAATGCCGCAATAAATGGCGCCTAATGCCAAAAGTAAATCATAAATGCTCAACATTCTTGCTCTTGTTGTTTGCATCATTTCCCCCCCATCGTTCATAATATTTGTTCAAATACCTTCATATTAGTTATTAATTCTTTCTACGAGTCTTTTATTCCTTCTTTTGATTAACTCCCCTTAGTTGAAGAAGCCATACTCCATTCAATGCACCGCTAAATGGATGCATAAGCAACAATCAGTGCGAAAACAGCTAAAAAAACTGAACCTGCTTTATTCCAGGTTCAGCCCTTTATACTCTATTCCGCTTCTATCGCTAAAGCTGTAACGGGCGCAAATCCCTTTGTCTTCCGGAAATGCATGTGGTGAGGGAAATTCACCATGGCATCTGAACAATCAATTAAATCTAAATTCAACTTGCCAATCGTCTCCCGATCAATGATGACAGATAGGATGCATTCACGCTTCATATGGCCGGTTTCCGTATACAGCATCTCGTCATAAGCATGAACAACCACCTTCTCAAGGGGCAAGAGTGCAAACAAATCACGCGCGATGCGGATGACACTGCTGCACACATAATCCTGCTGGAGCTCATAATAGCGCGTCTTTGTCAAAGCCTTCTCAGACACCTTCCCTGTCTTCGTCAGCTTTTTCTCCTTCAGCGGTACCATCTCCTCAGAATGTACATCGAACTGGACTTCCATATAGGATGGGTCATCGGTCGAGAATTCAAATCCGCTCCCGAATTCAGTCAAGTCTCCGAGCGGGTCCATCTCCTGAATAGCACGGAAATAGGCATCAATGTCCCCGGCTAAAATATCGTTCGAAAGAGTCGTTAGCTCTGCCCAATTCTGATAGGCAGAATCATCCTCTTCCTTTCCCTTTGTTACAGCAAGCTCGAGCTTCTGGCGCTTCAATAATTGGCGCCCCTTAAAGATTCGCTCCAACCCTGTCGGCTGATATGCCTCAAGCGCTTGCCTTGCCTCTTTCTCCTTCGGGCCTGCCTGTCCAGCTTGGAATGGCGGTTCCGCTTTCGCTAAATACGCCCAATCCACTGGTTCATCAGCCTCTTTATGGATGCTCTTCAATAGCTCCACTTGGTTTTCATACATGTCCACTTCTAATTGGGCAAGCTCAAGCTGTTCCATTTTCTCTCTTTCGCGTTCTGCCCGCTGCAGTGCTTGACGCTGCTGATAAGCACTTGACTTAGCCCGGCTGCCTCCGCTCTTTGTGCTTGTATAGTAAAGACCTGACCCTGGAATACCAGCACTTGCTGTCCTCCGCCCGCTCGTATTGACAGAATAGCGGACCCCCTTGCCGCCAATACTGAGCCCTGCGCTCTTCTTACCGACATTAATGCGTACTCCTGGAGCAATCTTGAAGCTTTTTCTGAAACGTAACCCCATGTCTGCTTCTCCCCCTTCCCTTCGTTCACCTTTTTTCTTTATCTTGGCGATCATATGTCGTATTTTGTCGACTATAAAAAGACCTGGTCTTTTCGATTAATGAATGAACCCATTCAAATATTGATACAGATCGGAAAGCTCTTCCTCTTTCGCCACAATGCAGTTTGGATATTGCTTAATTTCTGCTACATTGGAGATTTTGAAATCATTCGGAGTCGGAAGTCCGGAGGCACAAATGATTAAATAATCTGCGTAATGAATCAGCCCTGTCACAGCAGACATTTTGATGGTCATCTGACCCATCGCTCTCCCTGCAAATAATCCCTTCATAGCACTCTTTCCGCTCGTTCTTTCAATAATAATCTTGCTTTCATCCACCATCACTCTTGTTCCCGATTTCAAATCAAATTGCTTCATGTCTTCTGTCTCCCTTCATGTTCATTCTCGATGGAATAATAGGGCGCTTTCTTTATTTAATAAATATGGACGACAATAGCCAACTGTATCGGAAAGGGGAAGCACCTCCGGATGTAACCGGATATGAAGCTCCTTTTCGATATAGTCTCTTCTTTTCAAGATTCTCTCCCATAATTCCGGACTGTTCTCCCGAATTTCTTCACGCAGCTGCTCGTCTGCCAGAGCAATCCCAGTTTCAGCGCTCGCGCCTGCGTATCCTTGTACAGATGGAATAATGTCAATTTGCAGAAGCATTCCGCTCTTCAGCTCCGTGCTCGATTGTGGATAAACTGGGGATGACAGCCACTCTTCATCAGCCGTTAGATGGCCTGGATTCAAATGCCAATGGTAATCCTCCTTCGGCAGTACCTCTTCAATGATTTCATAAAGCTCGCCGCCCTTCATACCAATCTTGATTTGTTCAAGCCAGGCAACAACAGCCGCATAGTATGGAATCGCCGCTCGCTCAAGATAATCTTGAACATCCGCCGGAAGCTCCTCCGTGTTATTCACAACATATCCCGACCTGCTGGCCAATCCACCCTTAAAGCCCGTTGTAGCAGAAAACTTATCCCCAAGCTGGACCGCCTTATTCCGCGGATAAATGACTGCGTTCGTGAACCGGTCCCCCGTTGCACAGATAGCCGTCACATTATGCGGCTGACCGAATGCCGACAAGGAGGAGGCGAGTTCCATTTCCGTCTTTCCAATCTCCACTTGATTCAATACATCCAGTACACAATCAGAAGCAAGACTTGAGCCATATTCATAATGCTCGATTTCGTTGGCATTATTGGTTGTTCTAATTCCGCCATTCTCCCCCATGAACAGGGTGCTTGCATTCATGGCCTCACCGCCATGCTCTTTCGCAAGTCTTTGGAGGATATCTACGATGAAATAGGGAACATCAAATAATTGGCGATTGTCCTCAAAATGGCTCGTAAATACCTTCCAGCCAATAATCCCGATTGTTTTCCCGCGAAAATCAATTGCATCACTTATGATGTCTCTCAAACTGCGGTCATTCTCCATCGGCTGATTTGGCAATGAAAAATACGGAACATGAACAAGCTGAGCCTTCATGCGAGAATGAGGAGCCATCTTTACGTTTTCATTCCCAAGGAATAGGATTGCCTCTCCAGTAGAGGCAATCGCAAGCATAGCCTCCTCAAAACGGGGAATAAATCCCGTCAAATACTCAAAGTTTGCCCCATGCTCCCGGTCTGCATAGACAAATACAAGATCAACCCCATTATCCTTCATTGCTTGGAGCAGCTTGTTCTTTCTTTCACGAAAAGTTTCATCCGAAAGAATCGCCGGACGGTTATTGAAAACAGGTTCTAGATATCGAACCTTCCTTAATGAAAAATTCTTATGATGATAGATTTCTTTTAGACTCTTCATGAACAGCTTCCTCTCTAGTAACACTATTCTATAAATCATTTTAATATAGTTATCACACATACAAAAGGAAGATTAATTCTAAAAGTGTGCGCTAGGTCACATGATTTCATCGTGAACTAGCTTATAGTAATCAAAGGAAAACTATCCTATTCTACATTCAATTTATTCTCATAGATAAACCTATACGAAAGGAGCGTAAGAGGATGGAGACCTTAACGAAGGAACAAATTCTTGAAGAACTAGAAGATGTCATGGACCCAGAGCTTGGAGTTGATATTGTCAATCTCGGCCTCGTCTATGACGTGGAACTCATCCAGCCGCACAGCGTCAAAATCACCATGACCATGACCTCCATGGGCTGCCCAATGGCCGGACGGATTGTCGCCGATGTCAAAGAAGTATTGCTGCTTAATCTGCCGATGATCAAAGACGTTCAAGTGGATATTGTGTGGAGCCCTCCTTGGTCTAAGGAACGCATGTCTCGATTGGCGAAGCTTGCCTTAGGGGTTCATGGGTGAGGTAAGTCTTTACGTGTGAAAAAGCCCTGAATAATAACTATTCAGGGCTT
>NZ_JBJEFJ010000207.1:0-24112 GCF_051873915.1 Pradoshia sp. | reverse complement strand
CCCACCCCCCATACAAATGGGGCCAAAGGTGCCTCAGGCATCCTCATCTCCAAACAAAAAAGCCGAATCACCCATTATGATTCAGCCTTCATTGTTTCCATAACAGCCCGCGACATGATTTCTACGCCAATCATCAAACAGGAATGGTCAAAGGTCATGTGCGGATGGTGCAGGCCGGGGGTGAGATCGGCGCCGAGTGCGAGCATGGTTGCTTTGATGTTTGGACGTAATTTTGTGTAGAAGTGAAAATCGTCGCTGCCTGGGGTGACAACGGTTTTGTGTAATCCTTTTCTGCCGAGAGTGTCGATGATGGCGGTTTCCATATGGTTGGCAGCTTCTTTTGAGATGATGGAAGCCGTTGTGTCTGGCTGGTGTTCTTGTTCAATGGTGATTCCGTACCATTCCTCAAGTGCTTGGATGGAGCGCTGGATTTCAACTTTGAGGTGGTTAAGGTCTTCGTTTGATTGAGCCCTGGCGTCAATGCCGAAAATGGCGTTGCCGGGGATGATGTTTAAGTTCTCCCCGCCTGCTTCAAAACGGGTCAGTTTGACGGAGTGCGGGTTCATGGGTGATAGTTTGATTTGGCTGAGCAATTGGTTGAGCATCATGCCGGTTTCGATGGCGCTTGTGCCGAGGTGGGGCCTGGCTCCATGGGCGTCTTCACCGATGATTTTGCCGAGGATGTGATGGCTTGCCCCATGATTGATAGCAGGGGCGGCGGCTCCGAGCGGCAGTTCCTCGATTGGGCGCAGGTGGAGGCCGAATAAATAATCGACATCATCTACGACGCCGAGCTTTGTGACAGCGATAGCTCCCTCGCCTGTTTCCTCGGCAGGCTGAAAGATGAAACGGATGGTGCCTTTCAAGCCGCCGATGCTGTCTTTTAAGAGTGCTGCTGTTCCAAGAACGATGGACATATGGGCATCATGCCCGCAGGAATGGACAGCCTGGAAAGAGCCATCCTTCTCCTGCCAGAGTGCGTCCATATCCGCGCGGATGGCGATGACGGGCCGTCCGGTGCCGATTTCAGCAATTAAGCCAGGGAAGGAGGGAAATGGGGTGCATTTGAGTCCATCTTCGCTTAGTCGCTGAAGGATATATGCGGCAGTTTCTTTCTCGTTCCAGCTTACCTCTGGGTGGGAATGAAGATGGGAGTATGTTGAATGTACGTGCGGTTCGAGATGCTTCAATTTCTTCTTCAAGATTGGGGTATCCTTTCCACTTGTGAATTTTGGTATTAGGATAGTTTACGCAATTACTGCAGGAAGTTTCCGTCTTCTAAAATTTGTATATTATTTTAACTATTTTGCCAACTTATGTACAATAAAAAGATAGACACTCATTTTTAGGGGGCGGAAGAATGAATACATTAGATGAAATAATGGCCTACAATCGTGAATTTGTAGATAAGAAGGAATATACGCCATATAAGACCGATAAGTTTCCTGACAAGAAGATGGTTGTCATTAGCTGTATGGATACGAGGTTGGTGGAGCTGCTGCCGAAGGCGATGAATATTTCCAATGGAGATGTGAAGATCATCAAGACGGCAGGAGCTATTGTGAATCATCCGTTTGGCAGTGTGATGCGTTCTGTGCTTGTGGCCATTCATGCACTTGGTGCGGAGGAAGTGTTTGTCGTTGGACATGAGGATTGCGGGATGTCCACGATTGATCCTGATGTGTTCATTGATAAAATGAAAGACAATGGGGTGCCGGAGGAAACATTCCAGACATTAGAGAATGTAGGCATTAAGGTGAACAGCTGGGTGAAAGGATTCTCTAATGTTCAGGAAAGTGTGAATGAGAGCGTGAATTTGATTAAGAATCATCCCTTAATTCCGGCTCATATTCCTGTGACAGGGATGGTGATTAATCCGGAGACTGGGAAGCTGTCTATTGTGACCGATGGTTATGAAGTTCTTGATGAAAAATAAATAAATTTAACACCCCCGGATGTTTCATCCGGGGGTGTTTGGTTAATCAGTCTTCTGCTTTTCAGGCTTAAATTTCTTCTCGCTTGAGGAGGATTGCTTCGTGTCATGCTTGTGCCGTTCTTCCTTATTCTCCTGACGTAGGTCCTCAATCGGAATCGGGTCTACGTTTTGCTCTTCCTCAAATTTATCTAGTATATGCTCTTTATCTGTGAGTGTATGTTCCGGATTATCCATTTTACCCCTAGATAATTGCTTTTTGTCTTTTGACATAGCGACATCATCTCCCATTTGTGGTTTTCTTTTCTTTACCCTGAATATGGAAGATTATGCATGGAAGCACTCTTTGTGAATCGTGAAGGCTTCAAGCGCTTTGCGGTCAATGTCAAAGCCTGTACCAGGATTTTCTGGTACTTCAATATAGCCATTTGATACAACAACCTCTGGAATGGTGATATCCTGATGCCAATAATTTTGGGTGCTGGAGATATCTCCAGGGAGATTGACTGCATTCATGGAAGCAAGGGCAATCGTATGTGCCCGGCTGATTCCCGTCTCGAGCATTCCTCCGCACCAGACGTCAATGCCAGCTTCCTCACATAGCTTGAGAATTTTCAAGGATTCAGATAGTCCGCCGACGCGTCCGATTTTCAGATTGATGACCTGGCAGCTGCCGAATTGGATAGCTTGCAGGGCGTCATGAGCGGATTGGATGCTTTCATCAAGGCAGATTTTTGTGTGTAATTCTTTTTGCAACAGAGCATGCTCGTATAAGTCATTATAGGCAAGCGGCTGTTCAATCATCATTAAATCATATTGGTCAAGCGCGTGTAGTCGTTCTAAGTCTGCCAATGTATAGGCTGAGTTGGCATCTGCCATGATTGGAAGGCTTGGATAGCGAGTGCGGACCTTGCTGATGAGCGATATATCCTGGCCAGGCTTAATCTTTAATTTGATACGCTTATAGCCCTGTTTAAGAGCCTCGTCAATAGTACTGAAAAGCTCCTCATCTGTTTCCTTCAAGCCGATACTAATGCCCGCTTCAATTCGTTTCTTCTCTCCGCCTAAAGCCTTTGCCAGTGAAAGGCCGTTCTTCTTCGCATAAAGATCCCAGACAGCTCCTTCCAAAGCGCTTTTCGCCATTGGGTTTCGCCGTACAGGAGCGAAGAGGGCGGTTAGATCATTCGGGTGGCGGATTGGCTTATTCATTACGGAGGGGATGAGTACATCCTTTAATAGGTGCGCACATGTATAAATGGTTTCTTCCGTGTACCAAGGATGTTCGAAGGCAACACATTCTCCCCATCCTGTTAGTCCATCCTCCAGAACGGCTTCGATGATAATAAAGCGCCGATCTTTCACAGTACTGAAGCTATTGGTGAATGGGTTCTTTAGCTTCATCTGTATATGATGAAGATTTATTTCTTTTATTCGCATTTGCTAACACCCCTTAATCTCCTTCAAGTATCCCAAATCCACCTTTGCTTTCGCAACAAATAGAATGAACGGAATATTCTAACTTTAACTGGTATAATGGAAAGAAATGAGTGAGATTTTGAAGTGGGGGTCGCTATGAGTATAGGGCATTGGAATACAAAAGAAGGTATTTTAGACATATTGCTCCGATTGGTGAGAGTTCCAAGTGTGACAGGTACAAGGGGAGAGCTTCGGATGGAGGAGGAGATTGTCTCTATCCTAATGGAATTGCCATATTATCAGCAGCATCCCGAGTATATTTTCAAAAAGGCAATTAAGCATGATGTGCTTGAGCGGAAGGCTGTTGCCTGTTTGTATAAAGGAAATAATGAAGCTAATCGTACGATCATTCTATTAAGCCATTATGACGTGGTTGGGGTAGAGGACTTTGGGCGGCTTACATCATTGGCCTTTTCACCAATTGATTATACAAGAGCATTGGAGCGGGAGGAGCTGCCAGAGGATGCCAAGGAGGATCTCCAGTCAGGTGAATGGATCTTCGGCAGGGGCATCATGGATATGAAAGCCGGACTAGCTGCGCAGATGGCTTTAATATCAGAGGTTTGTCAGAAAGAGGATCTTGGATACAATCTTTTGCTATTGGCAACCCCGGATGAAGAACGTTATTCAGCAGGAATGTTTGCTGGGGTCGAATTATTGGATGAGATTCGCTCGAAATATGGATTGAATTATGAACTGACGATTTGTTCAGAGCCGAGCTTTGGAGCGTATCCTGGTGATCGGTCAAAGTATTTCTATACTGGATCGGTTGGAAAAATGCTTCCGCTTATCTATTGTATAGGGACGGAAACGCATGTAGGGGAGCCGTTAGAAGGACTGAATGCTGCATGGATGGCGAGTGTGTATGCTGAGAGAGCCGAGCTTGCGACAGTCTTTCTTGAACAGGCACAAGGGGAACGGAATCCTCTGCCAACGACTCTAAAGCTGACAGACTTGAAGGAATCCTATGATGTTCAAACACCGACGAGTGCCTATATCCTGCTAAATATCTTGACACTCCTTCAAACCCCGGAGGAAGTGATGGGCAAGCTGAAGAAAATCGGTCAGGACAGCAGTGAGTACATTGGAGAACGATTGGAGAAAACGTATCAAGCATTGGGCTATGAAGATGGAGTCAGTGCACGCAAGATTGTTAAGCCACAGGTGTATACGTATTGGGAGTTATATGAAAAGGGGCTAAAGGAGCATGGAAGTGCATTCCGTCAGGCCATTGAAGAGCATGTGAAGAAGCTTGAACAGGATTTAGGAGCCAATATGGGGAAATTGACAGCGGCCATTGCAGGAGTGATTTCTTCCTATTTTAAGTCGTTGGCACCCTTCTACTTAATTATGCTTTCACCTCCTTATTATCCTCATGTGTACTTAAAGGATGGAGAAAGGGATGAGCGTGCTAGAGCAGTAGTTGCTGGCTGCATCGATAAGGCGAAGAAGGATTATAATGAAGAGATTGGAATCATATCTTATTTCCCTGGCCTATCTGATGTAAGTTATTTCCGTCTCCGCGACAGAGATAAGGTTGCTAAGGTGCTGGAGAAGGAGATGCCTTTATATGGTGAGGGTTATGATATACCGCTTGAATTAATTGCCGGTCTTGATGTGCCGACAGTGAATATTGGTCCATATGGCAAGGATGCTCATAAACGGACAGAGCGATTGCATATTCCATTTTCTACGGAAGTATTGCCAGCTCTTCTCAAACATGCGGTGTACACGTATTAATCATATTTCCTCCTTGATGTGGCACACTAGGAAGCAAAAGGAGGGATGAGATCATGAGCAGAGGCGTCGGCTTTAATCATAAGAAGAAAGGCCATCCAGGCGAGTTTCCGCATGATGCGGAAACAGGCGGTAATCATGAGATTCATGAAACAGAGGAAGAGTACATTGTAACAAAGGAAGCATTTAAGAACCGAGTCAAAGAAAAAGAAAGCTGAAGAAAATGAAAAGGCTGCCATCTAATTGGCAGCCTTTTATAGTACAGTTTTGTTTTTTCGACATTTTTTTATGTAACAGTTTGGCGAAAAATAGCGATTTTAAAAATGGTAAAAATTAATAAACTTCCAAAACCCTTGATATATAAGGAATGTTAACATTTTCACAAGATGTTCAAAAAAATGTTGTTCACAAAATCACATTTTGGGTGTATCATTTGATTATAGATAACTGTTATACAAAAAATAATCATTAACTCAATCATTTGACGCATAAAAAAATGCAGGATAATGGAGGTTTCAAAATGGAACAAGTATTAACGAAAGTACAAGACGCATGGAGAGGATTTGCTGGCGGAGACTGGCAGAAAGAAGTTAACACACGTGACTTCATCATGAAAAACATCACTCCATACACTGGAAATGACGAATTCTTAGCAGGTCCAACAGAAGCAACTAACCAACTATGGGCACAAGTAATGGATCTTACAAAACAAGAACGCGAAGCAGGCGGCGTGCTTGATCTCGATTCTAAAGTAGTATCTACTATTACTTCCCACGGTCCAGGATACTTAAATAAAGAGCTTGAAACGATTGTTGGTTTCCAAACTGACAAACCATTCAAACGCTCACTTCAACCATTCGGCGGAATCCGCATGGCAGTAAATGCTGCTGAATCTTACGGTTTCACAGTTGATGAAGAAGTACAAAAAATCTTTACTGACTACCGCAAAACACATAACCAAGGCGTATTCGATGCTTACACAGACGAAATGAAGCTTGCTCGTAAAGCTGGTATCATCACTGGTCTTCCAGATGCTTACGGACGTGGACGCATCATCGGTGACTACCGTCGTGTAGCTCTATATGGTGTAGACTTCTTGATCTCTGAGCGTAAAACAGAATTGAAAAACTTTGGTGCGAGAACAATGTCTGAGGATGTTATTCGCCAACGTGAAGAATTGAGCGAACAAATTCGCGCATTAAACGAATTAAAACAATTAGCTGAAATCTACGGCTTCGATATCTCTAAACCAGCTACAAATGCGAAAGAAGCTGTTCAATGGTTATACTTCGGTTACCTTGCAGCAATCAAGGAGCAAAATGGTGCGGCAATGTCTCTAGGACGTACATCTTCATTCCTAGATATCTACATTGAGCGTGACCTTCGTGAAGGTACATTAACAGAAGTTGAAGCACAAGAGATCGTTGACCACTTCATCATGAAGCTGCGTCTTGTGAAATTTGCTCGTACTCCTGATTACAACCAATTGTTCAGCGGTGACCCAACATGGGTAACAGAATCAATCGGTGGTATGGCATTAGACGGCAGAACACTTGTTACAAAGAACTCCTTCCGTTTCTTGCACACATTATCTAACCTTGGACCAGCTCCAGAGCCAAACTTGACTGTATTATGGTCTACTAAGCTTCCTGAAGGATTCAAGAAGTTCTGTGCTAAAATGTCTATCGAAACTAGTGCAATTCAGTACGAAAACGATGACATCATGATCAAAGAATATGGTGATGACTACGGTATCGCATGCTGCGTATCTGCTATGCGTATCGGTAAACAAATGCAATTCTTCGGCGCTCGTGCGAACCTTGCGAAAGCATTGCTTTACGCTATCAACGGCGGTGTCGATGAAAAACTTAAAATTCAAGTAGCTCCTAACTTCGCACCAATCACATCTGATGTGCTTGATTTCGATGAAGTAATGGAGAAATTCGATAGCATGATGGAATGGCTTGCAGAGCTTTACATCAACACATTGAATGTTATTCACTACATGCATGATAAATACAGCTACGAGCGCATTGAAATGGCTCTTCACGATGTTGAGATCCTTCGCACAATGGCGGCTGGTATCGCTGGATTGTCTGTAGCGGCTGACTCCTTAAGTGCCATCAAATATGGTAAAGTAGAAGTAATCCGTGACGAAAACGGCCTTGCAGTTGATTTCAAAACAACTGGCGATTTCCCTAAATACGGAAACAACGATGATCGCGTAGACAGCATGGCAGTAGATCTTGTTAAACGCTTCATGATCAAATTGAAAAAACATAAAACTTACCGTAACTCTGTTCACACACAATCTGTTCTTACAATTACTTCCAACGTAGTGTATGGTAAGAAAACAGGTAACACACCAGATGGACGTCGCGCTGGCGAGCCATTCGCTCCTGGTGCAAACCCAATGCACGGACGTGATACAAAAGGTGCTCTTGCTTCCCTATCATCTGTAGCGAAGCTTCCATATGAGTACTCTTTAGATGGTATCTCTAACACATTCTCTATGGTGCCAAAAGCGCTTGGTCGTGATGAAGAACAACGTGTAGCGAACCTCGCAGCAATCCTTGACGGTTATGCAGCAAACACTGGTCACCACCTAAACATCAACGTGTTCAACCGTGATACATTGCTTGATGCGATGGAACACCCAGAAGAGTATCCGCAATTGACAATCCGTGTATCCGGATATGCGGTTAACTTCATCAAGTTGACTCGTGAGCAGCAAATCGATGTTATCAACCGTACGTTCCACGAAACAATGTAATAGAATAGAAGATTACTTCTAGAACAAAACAGAGTCTCCCTGTTAAAAGGCAGGGGGACTCTCTTATAAAAACGAACTTACATTTTTTTGCAAAGAAAGGATGGGATCTCATGATATACGGGAATATTCACTCTGTTGAAACTTGCGGAACAGTAGATGGCCCAGGGATCCGATATATAGTATTTACTCAAGGCTGCTTGTTACGCTGCCAATACTGCCATAATGCTGATACATGGAAAATCGGTACTGGTAATAAAATGACACCGGATGAAATCGTGGCAGAGGCCGTTCAATATAAAGCATTTATGGATGCATCTGGCGGCGGTATTACAGTCAGCGGCGGAGAGCCGCTTTTGCAAATACCGTTTCTGATTGAATTGTTCAAGCAATGCAAGGAAAAAGGCATTCATACAACAATTGATACATCAGGCGGATGCTATGCAAACACACCTGAGTTCCATGCGCAGCTTGAAGAGTTGTTGAAATATACGGACTTGATTCTTCTCGATTTGAAGCATATTGACAGCAAACGCCATATTAAACTCACAGGCAAGCCGAATGAAAACATTCTGGAATTTGCCCGTTATCTCTCTGATAAGAAAATGCCAGTTTGGATCAGACACGTGTTAGTGCCGACCATCAATGATCAGGATGAATATTTGGAGCGTTTAGGTGACTTCATCGGTACACTAGAAAATGTTGAGAAGGTAGAAATTCTGCCTTATCACCAGCTTGGTGTCTACAAATGGGAAACCCTCGGTTATAAATATCCGCTATCTGAGATTAGCTCCCCAAGTGATGAATCTGTCGAACATGCATATCAGATGTTAACAAGAAACTTAAAGAAGCCTGTTACTCAAGGCTGATATCGAGTAAGATAGGGTAGAGGAGATGATTCCTCTACCTTTTTCTGTCAAAAAGGAGGAAAGTTTGATGCTAGTCAAATGGAATGCTGAGGAGAGAAAGCAAATCATCAGTGATATTCAATATTTTTTTCACCAGGAACGTGACGAGGAGATTGGTGAACTAGCTGCAGGAAGCATCCTTGACTTCTTTGCTGAACAAATTGGCGCACACTATTACAACGCCGGAGTCAAGGATGCAGTAAAGCAGGCAGAGGCACATGCAAGCCGATTAGAAGAGGATTTATATGCCCTGCTTAGGCAAGGGAATAAACGATAAAGAGAAAGCCCGTATCAGGACATTAATGTCTTAAGATGCGGGCTGTTTATTTTATATTTAGATTCGTTTGGCACCGATGTAGCGTTTCTTCCAATAAGAGTTGCTAAGATTGTCGACTTTGACTCCTTTTGAAGCAGCGTGAATCATCTTATTATTGCCCATATAGATAGCTACATGGGATACACCCTTGCCGGATGTATTGAAGAAGATGAGGTCGCCCTTTTTCAGTTTGGATTTAGAGATTTTCTTGCCTTTTTTGTATAGGGCTGAAGATGTTCGTGGAACAGTCTTGCCGGTAGCTTTCTTGATTGTGTATTTCACAAATCCTGAACAATCAAATCCTCTAGGAGTTGTGCCGCCCCATTTATATGGAGTACCGATATATTTCTTTCCAGTATTAATGATTTTGTTTACGTTCTTTGTTGAAAAGGCAGCGGATGCTTCAGACTGACCCGGTCCAAATGGCACAAGAATAGACGACAATAGAATCGTAGCAGCAATGATAAATTTTTTCACTAGTGACCCCCGGTTTATATATTTGGCAGCTTTGGTAAATCGTACCGCCTTTTCTCTACTTTTCTACTATAACTAAAATACTAGTTTCATGGGTTACAGCCTCATTAGAGTTGTTTGACAAGAATATTACAATAAAACACTACTATCGACATAAATGTTAAAAATAACAAATGAAAATTAGGATGAATTACTCAATTAAAATCCTTTTTACACGTTTTTAGAAGAAAAGATAAATTTACTTATGTGTCAAAAGGTAGAGGGTCGGTAATAGAGAAAAGAAGTTTAGTTATTTCCCAAAAAGATTATTCACTTTTAAATAAATGTCTTTTTACCCATTATGAATACTGATCTATATGGAGAGGGGAAATGTTGTTAAGGAATGAGAGGCAGAGCCGATATTAAGTAAGATAAAAGATTAGTAGAGAACGGGTGAAGAGAATGGATAAGGCATCATTTATTGGTATCATACTGGCAATCATTTCAGTTGGCGCAGGAATGGTTATGAAGGGAGTGGAAATGTCAGTTCTTGTAAATCCGGCTGCTATTTTAATTATATTGATAGGGACAGCCGCCGCTGTGTTTATCGCATTTCCAACAAATGAATTGTTGAAGGTACCGAAGCTAATTAAGATTATTTTTTCGCAGGAAAAGACAATCTCGTATGACGAATTAATATATACATTTTCAGAATGGGCTCAAATTGCCCGTAAGGAAGGCCTTCTTGCATTAGAGAAAATTTCTGAAACGGTGGAGGATACATTCCTGCGTAATGGTCTGAATTTGGCGGTGGAAGGGCAAAGTGCTGAATACATAAGAAATATCCTGTCTGACGAGATTGAGGCAATGGAGGAGCGGCACGCTGTCGGCTCGCAAATATTTACGCAAGCAGGTACTTATGCACCGACATTAGGTGTATTGGGAGCTGTTGTTGGGCTGATTGCTGCATTGGGGAATATGAGTGATACTGAGGTGCTCGGGCATGCCATTAGTGCCGCTTTCGTCGCGACATTGTTAGGGATCTTTACCGGGTACTTATTATGGCACCCGTTCGCCAATAAGCTGAAACGGAAGTCCCGAGAGGAAGCTAGGCGTAAAGAAATGATGATTGAAGGGATTCTCTCTATTCTAGATGGGGAGGCACCACGCACAATTGAACAGAAGCTGTCCTCATATTTACCGGCAGCGGAACGGAAAAAATGGTTGGAAGGCGGGATGAGAGACCATGTCCAGGCGACGAAACAAGAAATCTCGGCATGAGGAGCATATGTCCGAATCCTGGCTTCTGCCCTACAGTGACCTTTTAACCCTGTTGCTTGCTCTATTTATCGTTCTATTTGCCATGAGCTCGGTGGATTCGCAAAAGTTTACGGAGCTCTCCCGCGCCTTTAATATGGCGTTTGAGGGCGGGACAGGTGTGCTGGAGAACAATAGCCCGATGCCTGATGGAATGCTGACGGGCATGGAGGGAGAAGAAGGGACAGAAAAGGAGAAGGAAGAGAAAAAAGAAGAAGTCACTGCTGATACAGAAATTGAGAAGCTTTCTTATATCCAGCAAAGGATGAATGCCTATATTGCGGAGAATCATCTTGCTGAAAAGCTGGAAACCTCACTCACGGATGAGGGGCTGCTTTTGACCATTCGCGATAATGTTCTCTTCGATTCTGGTGTCGCTGAGGTGAGGGAGAGAGATAAATATATTGCAAGGGAGATCGCCTCCTTGCTGGTTATGGATCCTCCACGTAATATCATCATCAGCGGGCATACCGATAATGTACCAATCCGTACGGTTGACTATGAATCCAATTGGGAGCTTAGCGTAATGCGTGCGGTGAATTTCATGAAGCTCTTGCAGGAAAATGAGAAATTGAACCCCGCATGGTTCAGTGCTAAAGGGTTTGGTGAGTATAAACCTGTAGCTGAGAATAAGACTGAGGCTGGAAAGGCAAGAAATAGACGGGTGGAAATCTTGATACTTCCCCGCACATCGCTTGATGATAAAATTGATTAAGCAAACAGCATGATCCTAGAATTTGGGACGTGCTTTTTTGAATTGTCTAAATATGGTTTATAAACACCTCTACCGGGAACAGATGGAATGAGAAACATTTCATTACAACGGGAGGAATGGATTATGGGTAAAAAAATTGCATGTGTGATGACAGATTTATTCGAGGATGTTGAATACACCGACCCAGCTAAGTCATTCAAAGAGGCTGGACATGAAGTAATTACCATTGGCTTCGAAAAAGGGAAAACCGTTGAAGGAAAACAGGGACAGGAGCAGGTGGCCATTGACAAAGGAATTGATGAAGTCACACCTGATGAGTATGATGCATTATTCATCCCAGGAGGCTTCTCTCCAGACCAACTTCGCGGTGATGAGCGCTTTGTCGCATTCGCCAAAGCATTTATGGATGAGAAAAAGCCTGTCTTTGCCATTTGCCATGGTCCTCAATTGCTTATTACTGCCAAGGCACTTGAAGGCCGTGATGTAACCGGATATAAATCCATTAAAGTAGATTTGGAATATGCAGGTGCGACATACCATGACCAAGAGGTATTCGTATGCGGCGAACAGCTTGTTACAAGCAGGCAGCCGGATGATATTCCTGCTTTTAACCGTGAGTCTTTGGCATTGCTGAATAAATAAAATAAAAGGGGAAGGACTTATTGAAATGTCCTTCCCCTTTCTGCTTATTTCTTTAGATTGCCTAGTTCTTCCACGATGGCTTGCATTTCGCTTGGACTGAAGCGGTCCTTTGCCATGACCATTTCGTAAATGTCGAGCAGGTCCTCATAGGAACTGTCTGTGAAGCTTTCTGGCTTCATGGCAGCTGCATTGATCATTTGTAATTTTCCTTGTATGGATGAAATGATATGCTCAACGTTCTCCGGGCTTTTCTTAGATAAATCCATCAACTGAATCATCCCTCGCTTTTATGATTGATAGCCTTTATTTTTCCATTTATCTATACGGGTGTCAAACAGTTATTTAGCGTATAGTTAAAGAGAGGATCGAATAAGGGAGCTTTCATTCAAAATTGGGAGATTATGTTTACAACCCCTCTGATATAGGTAAATCTATTGTATGAAACAGAAAAATAAAAGGAGTGGAATAGAATGAGAAACAGAAAAAGCAATAAGCTATGGCTCGGTATTTTAGGCGGCGCAGTCGCAGGAATCGCAATCAGCTTGCTTGACCGCAACACGCGTAATTCTGTGATGAACGGAAGCAAAAGTATGGTGACCAATGTGAAATCAGTGGCGAAGAATCCTGATGATCTTGTTGGAAGTTTGAAGGAAATGAGCGGAAAGCTGCGTACAAGCATTGAGCAAATCAGCGAGGATGTTGCCTTCATCTCAAGCAAGGTCGATGAAATGAAGGAAGTGCCGCCGCAAGTAGCGGGTGTCATCAAAGAAACGAAGGAAGTTGTCGTAGATAAGCATACGAATGATGATGATGTGAATGACCAAGCATCCATGAATAAGAATGCCACTTCTACTTCCATCCAATAATCTACTTTAAGGAGGAACTGATGTGGCGAAAGTTGTGACGGATGTCGATCGGTATAAGAAGAAATCCCTTCTAAAACATCTCTACGAAAAGATCAAGGAAGATGAAATCACTGGGCTTGCAGCCCAGTTGGCCTATTATTTTTTATTATCAATCTTTCCAATGTTAATTTTCACGATTACGCTTTTGCCGTATTTTCCGATATCAACCGAGGATATTATCAGTATGCTTGATGCGTATGTACCAGATGATTCAGTAGATTTACTTGAGTCAAGTCTTGCGACAATCATGGAATCCCGTAATGGCGGCTTGTTGTCCTTCGGGATCTTGGCAACCATTTGGTCCGCATCAAATGGGATTAATGCCATCATTCGGGCACTGAATCATGCGTATGATGTAGAAGAGAACCGTTCCTTTATCGTTAGCAGGGCACTAGCCCTCGTCCTGACGTTGGCTATGATTTTCGTTGTAGTCGTGTCGCTGCTGCTTCCGATTTTCGGAAGAATGATTCTTGAGGTTGTCTTCGATATCCTGGGATTTGAGCCATCCTATGTATACACGTTACTGCGCTGGACCATTTCAATCGCAGTTACTACCTTTGTCTTCACGATGCTCTATTGGCTTGCTCCAAATATCAAGATATCTCTTAAGTCAGCATGGCCTGGAGCGTTGTTCGCAAGTATTGGGTGGGCATTATCCTCGCTGGCCTTCTCTTTCTATGTCAACTCATTTGGCAACTATACATCTACGTATGGAAGTTTAGGCGGATTAATTGTCTTGATGCTCTGGTTCTATCTATCAGGACTGGTCATCATTGTCGGCGGAGAAATAAACGCGGTTTTACGCCATAATCGAGCGAAGAAATAGAGGGGACTTTCCTTTAAGGGAAGTCTTTTTTTGTGATTTAATGGGACCCTTAGTTTACTCGCTGAATGAAAATGGTGTAATCAGAGGAGCTATTATGGATTTAAGAAGAAAAGTACGAGAAATCATGCAAAAAGCCTTTCAGTAATTTCAAGATGAAATTTTTTAGGTGTTCTACAATGAAGGGTGATTTTTAAGGTATGGACGGAAAACCAAGTGTAAGGGCGAGAGTTACAGTGTAAGGGCGAAAAATCCGGCATATGGGCGATAACAACAGCGGTATGTCGCTAACTTCAAAGGGGAGCGGAAACCTCGTCTCCCCAGCAGCACCTTCTCCCAGCAAAAAAAGCCCGCTCCCGAAGAGGAGCGGACTCAATTATACTTATTTCTTAAGATTTAAGCAGGCGCAATCCGTTCAAAATGACGAGGATTGTACTTCCTTCATGTCCGATGACACCGAATGGTAGGTCGAGGACTTGGAAGAAGTTTGAGCAGATGAGCACCATGATAACGGTGATGGAGAAGATGACATTTTGGCGAATGATCCGGTTCATTCTCTTCGATAGTTTAATGGCTTCTGAAATCTTTGGTAAATCATTCTTCATCAAGACGATATCAGCTGTTTCAAGCGCTACATCTGTACCTTCTCCCATGGCGATTCCAATGGATGCACTTGCGAGAGCAGGAGCATCATTAATACCGTCACCAACCATGGCGACTGTTGTGTATTCCTCACGGAGTTTCTTGATTTCCTCCACTTTGCGCTCTGGAAGGCATTCTGCCACATAACCGGCTAAATGGCTTTCTTTGGCGATAGCATGAGCTGTTCTTTCGTTATCACCAGTCAGCATGCATGTGTAGACACCCTGGCTCTTCAAGGCTTCTAACGCACCTCTTGTTTCGCTGCGGACAACATCCTTCAGGGCGATGATTCCAGCTATGCCGTGTTCGTCCTGGACGAATGATAATGTTTTTCCGTCTGCAGCCAATACATCGGCAATCCCGTCTTTAAATGTATTAGCTGCTTCGCGGCCGACAAAATCCTTTTTGCCAATTTTGTAATGGCGGCCTTCTACAGTTCCGGCTACACCAAATCCGGATACCTCTTCAGAGTCAACACGCGGAAGAGATTCTTGATAGGCTTCCTTCACATAGTTGACGATGGATTGGGCAAGCGGGTGATTCGAATTCTGTTCAATAGATGCCACACTTAGCATGAACGCCTTTTGGTCAATATCGTCCCGTGTAATGATATCAGTGACGACAGGCTTTCCTTGTGTAAGGGTACCTGTTTTATCAAAGGCAATGGCTTTGACATTGCCAAGCTGCTCGAGATGGACCCCTCCTTTAAAGAGGATTCCGTTTTTCGCCCCGTTTGAGATAGCAGCCAATGTTGCTGGCATAATAGAGGCGACAAGTGCACATGGAGATGCGACAACTAAAAGCACCATAGCTCTATAGAACGTTTCTGTCCAAGACCAGCCTAGCACGTAATGCGGCAGGAACATCATAACGGCGACGACAACAAGAACGGTTTTCACATACGTATCCTCAAAGCGCTCAATGAATAATTGGGATGGTGATTTTTCACTTTGAGCATTTTGGACGAGCGTGATGATTTTTTGGAACAGGGTTTCGCTATTTGGCTTTGTTACTTCGACTCTAATGGTGCCGGTTGCATTCACTGTGCCGGCGAATACCTCGTAGCCGGGCTTTTTGCTAACAGGGATTGATTCCCCTGTAATGGCAGCCTCGTCAATGGCCGTTTCACCGACTTTAATAATCCCGTCAGATGGTACCCTCTCACCTGGTTTGATCAGGATTAAATCGCCGACCTTTAATTCACTGACAGCGACGATTTCTTCTTTATCACCGACAATTCTTAATGCCTCCTCTGGCTGCAAATTCATCAAGGAGGAGATTTCTTTATGGCTCTTATTCATGGTATAAGTCTCAAGGGCTCCGCTTAAGGAGAAGATGAAGATTAAAACGGCACCTTCTGTCCAGTAGCCAATCATGGCTGAACCGACAGCGGCCAGAATCATCAGGAGCTCAACGTTAAGCTTCTTCTCCTCAATAGTTTGGGTAATGCCTTCCTTCGCTTTTGCGTAGCCGCCAATTACATAGGCAAGTATATACGTAATCGCTGAAGCGGTGGCTAAGTCTTGGTTGGATAAAAACCAACCAAGTAAGATAAGCAAGCCGCTTACCCCAGCTGCGAGTAGTTCCCATAAGGAGCTGAATTTCTCAGAGAAGTTCTTCCATTTATTCGGCTTTTGTGGTGTAGTTTGTGAGCTGCTGCTGTTAATAACAGTATCCATCTTTTTTTCCTCCTTTTGGCCTAATTGAGAATGCTAATCATCTAATTAAGAAAATTTCATTTTAATTGAGAATAATATTCATCATCATTAGGGATATAAAACAGCATTTGCTGCCGCTTTTTACAGCGACAGCAAAGGGTTTGCTTTCTTATTTATAATTATTATTATTTACTTCTCTTTATAATTATTATAACATACCCGCTATCGGTTGTTAAGTGGTATTATTTATATGGTTATTTAATTTACTGGAGGAACTTAGAGTGAGTGCAAAGAAATTTTTTACATATCCGGCAGGTGTACTGGCATCTGCTATGGGAGCGACCTTTTTGTGGGGGAGCGCCATTCCGGTCGTTAAGAAGAGCTATGAGCATTTTGGTATTGCCTCCGGAGAGTTTGGGAAGCAAATGCTGTTTGCTGGCTATCGATTCTTCTTGGCTGGGTTATTATTATGGTTCATCTTTTATCTTTGGAAGGGGATTGCGCTTCCGAAGAGAAAGGATGTTTTTCCACTTATAAAGGTGGGGTTGTTTCAGACATTTCTGCAATATGTGTTCTTTTATATTGGACTTAGTCTCTCCACAGGAGTACAAGGGTCTATTATTGCTGGGACAACGACATTCTTTCAAATCATTTTCGCTCACTTCATTTATGTAGATGATAAACTGAGCATGAGAAAAATCGCCGGCATGATTATTGGGTTTGCGGGTGTTGTGCTTGCCAATACGAATGGCGGTCATGTGGATATTCATTTCAGTACAGGGGAATGGCTGTTGATTGCCGCGATGATGGCAAGTGCTTTTGGAAATATTCAGGCTAAGCAAGCGAGCAGGGAAATACCAGTTGGTGTGCTGACATCGTGGCAAATGATGATGGGCGGGGCTGCCCTTGCTGTAATTGGGGTTAGCTTAGAAGGGCCGATTCCCTTCTATTTTGATTGGATATCTGCTTTGCTGCTCTTGTATTTATCCTTTGTGTCAGCAACGGGATTCTTCATTTGGAATAATGTGATGAAGTACAATCCGGTCGGCAAGGTTTCAATGTACTTATTCCTTGTGCCGGTATTCGGTGTTCTTCTATCTACTATCTTATTAAATGAAACCTTGCAGGCAATGGTGTTAGTCTCCTTATGTTTAGTGGCGGCAGGCATCATTATCGTTAACCGAGAAAAACAGGCTTAAGGCACCAGTTTGCTTTCGTTTTCTGGGGATAGAAAAAGGTATGCACCTCATATAGAGGAGTGCATACCTTTTTTTGTGTCTTCATACTTTGGTTTAAACAGACTGACTGCAGTTAATATTATAATCAGCATAGCACCGAGCACGAGAAGGAAGTTCCCGCCAGGCATGAATTGAATCGCCAGCCCGCCGAAAAAGGGGCCAGCAATGCTTCCGATACTGAAGACAACGCCGAATATAATGTTACCTGCTGGAAGCAGCTGGGGCGGCAGGAGGTCAGTCATATAGCTCATGCCAAGTGAAAAGGTAGATCCGACGAACATACCGGCGATGAAGATGGCCGCAAATAAACCAATTGCCGTCTGCTCAATAAACCCTGCTGTAAGGAACGTGGCTGATCCTCCAAGCAGAATCAGCACTAGTACACGCTTTCTCCCGATTGTATCGCTTAACATCCCAAGCGGAATTTGAGAGACAAGGCTGCCGATGGCAAAGGCAGGCAGGATAAAGGATACTTGCTGAATATCTAAATCAAGCCTTAAAGCATAAACCGGGAAGTTCCCATTTAATGAGGCTTCAAGAAACCCATAGCCAAATGGCGGAAGGAAAGCTACCCATGCGTATTTCGCTACTTTTTTGAAACGGCGGAGCGTGCCAAGGAAATTGGCGCTTTCCATGTCCTCCTCCGGATGCTCGTTCTTAAGCAGGAAAACCGTCAGCCATGCAAGCAGGCTGATGATGGAGGCAGCCATGAAGGGTAGTGAGCGATTGATTTCAATCAGATTGGTTAACATAGGCCCTGCGGCAAAACCGAGGCTGAAGGAAAGTCCGTAAACGGCCAGGTTCCGTCCCCTTTTGTGCATAGGCGTGAAGGCTGTAATCCACGTCTGGGTAGTGAAGTGAAGGGTGTGATCCCCGATTCCAATGATCATTCGCAGAAGGAACCAAAACCAGAAGGAATCCAGGAATGGAAACAAGAGAAACGCACACACTACCGTCATGCCGCCAAACATGATAAGCGGTTTGTAACCAAATTTTCGTAATGGGATCTCCATAAACGGGGAGATTAATAATATGCCTAGGTAGAGACCTGTCGCATTTAAACCATTCATTGAGGAACTAATCCCATCCTGTTCAAAAATGATGGATATAAGCGGAAGCAGCATGCCTTGCGAGAAACCTGATACTCCGACAAGGATGATGAGCGACCAAAACCGTATTCTTTCATATTGTGTATTCATTCTTTTATGCTCCTCGTTCTGTCTGAAATAAATGTTAAGTTTCTTTATGTATTTTGGCAATAGTAATAGTAGCAATTATCAAAAATATTTTTCTTGCTGTAAAGGAGATTGTAATGGGACAAAAAATCTTTTTCATTCTAATTATTATTGGATTGCCGCTTTCAATAGCGGGTTCATTGCTTGGATGGCCAAGCCTGTTGATGTTCGCCGTCTATTGTTTGACGATTATCGCACTTGCGAGTTTCATGGGGAGAGCGACGGAAAGCTTAGCCATTATTGCCGGGCCAAGGATTGGCGGTCTGTTAAATGCGACATTCGGAAATGCGGTTGAGCTGATCATCTCCATCTTCTCCTTAAAAGCGGGACTTATTGGAATCGTACTTGCTTCATTGACAGGGAGTGTCATAGGCAATTTACTACTAGTAACGGGGGCTTCCTTTTTCCTCGGAGGGTTGAAATTTAAACGGCAGAAATTCAATGTGTTTGATGCCCGCCATAATGCAGGGCTAATGACATTTGGTGTTTTGGTTGCCTTCATTATACCTGAGGTGTTTGCTGGAGAGATTGATGCTGACAAACAAATGGTGCTGAGTGCAGGGATTTCGATTATCCTTATTCTTCTCTATATCGCGGCCCTGTACTTCAAGCTCGTCACTCACCGCGGGGTTTATAGCCGTCAAGATGAGGGACAGGCCCTTATAGAGGAAGAGGAGGAGCCGGAGTGGGGAAAGAGAAGGGCAATTATCGTCCTAGCTCTTGCTACACTTGCTGTTGCTTATGTATCGGAGAATTTGGTCCATACATTTGAGGTTGTCGGCGAACAGCTTGGATGGACAGAGCTGTTCATTGGGGTTATTATTGTCGCAATTGTCGGGAATGCGGCTGAGCATGCATCCGCTGTTATCTTTGCGTTCAAAAATAAAATGGACATAGCAGTCGAAATTGCCGTTGGCTCGACGCTTCAGGTGGCTATGTTTGTCGCGCCGGTGCTCGTGCTGGTTTCCTTCCTGTTCGAGGAGCAGATGCCGCTTGTCTTCACGCTGCCGGAGCTAGTAGCTATGGCCCTGTCTGTGCTCTTAATGATTGTTATCACCAATGATGGAGAGTCAAACTGGTTTGAAGGGCTTACCCTGATTGCGGCATATGTGCTGATGGGGCTCGGATTTTATTTAATATAGGAATGTGAAAAAGGACCCTGAATGCGCTATATGCGTGTTCAGGGTCCTTTATAAGTGTTCCTGTACGTTCATAATAAAAGCCAAATGCCATTCAACAAATAGGATAGTCTACTCGAGTTACCTGGCTATTGGTCACCGCCTTTTCATGGATAGTGGTCCGCGGCATTTTGCAAACTGACGAAATCGATAACGTGCTTTTGCTTCGTGAGGATTGTTTCGATAAGCATTCCTCCCAGTGGTTTTTGCTGGTTAGTGATTTCGCCTCCTTTGCTGTTGGTTAGGACTATAATAACATGCATGCGGACTTTTGTAAATATTCTGAAATTTACAAAATTGTTACAAGTGAACCATGGTCGCTTTATTTTTGTGACAATAATATGGAAAAATAAATCAGCTTATTAACTGCATAGATTTCTGCTTGCTGACAGAAAATAACGGCACAAAATTCTTTTAGGCAGACTTTATGAAGGGCAGATCAGAGCGTTCTTTGATAAAGTCTTTTGTTCTCAATGAAAGGAGTTCCATGCATGAAGAAGAGTGCATTTATTTTATTGTCCGCGATGATGCTTTTTCTCGTTCCTGCTGAACATTTTGCTGCTCCTCCCGTTAAGCTTGAACAAAAAAGCACGGAAGCAAAATACAAGATTCCTGATTCTGTTTTATCAATCAATAAAGAGAATACGTACCCGAATGTCAGCCAGGATATTCCAACACTTGAGCCGAGTGAGCTTTCGAAGCAATTGCTTGATTCCAGCAATGTCAAAATTGAGAACCCTGAGCTGATTCATATGCTGAATGAAACAAATATCGGGACAAATCCAGTCGCATTTTGGTATAGAGCAACAATCTATTTAGGGAAATGGGCACTCAATTATGAGTCAATGGAAACTTCGCCAAACTGGGAATACCAGAAGGTTAATACGAACTTCTATGACAATCGCGGCGGCAATGCTAATTTTCAAATTCACTATGTACAAGAGACACAGAAGGTTGTTAAAGGCGGCTTAACAGCAAAGATTCCATCGAGTGGTGATGTTCAGAAAATGATGCTGATGAGGGCTTCCGCAAATTCTAAGCTTCCTCTTGCTTTTGAGACAGTCGTTGGTGCAGGTACGAAGAAGGACCGTATTTATAATATACCGCCAAAACGGCTTGGTTATTTATATACGTATGCTCCTGCCATTAATGAAAAGGGAAAGGTGACATATGGTGAGGTATATCTTGTCCTTAAGGGCAGCAAGCGGGAGATTATTGTGAAGAATGTGACCTCGCAAGGAATAGGAGCATGGATTCCTATCCAAGATCATGCCTCATTTGAATTCAAGGCCGCTGTGCGTCCAAGCTGATGATTGTTACGGCTTCAAAGAAAACAGGCTGGTTGAAGCCTGTTTTTCTGTTGCAGACAGGCGAATTATCGTTTACGATAGGAGTTATCCCGGATAGGAGACTTCCGCCTAAAAAGAAATCATCTGTCCGAAAGCGTCCGATTGATTTAACTAACAATCAGCGAGGATAAAAATCCCCGTTAAATGGAAGGTTCATCTTATGTGAAAGGAGTCGGATTACGCGTGACAACACCGATTTATAATAGAGAAGATCAAGTGAGATATTTAAAGGACCGCCTCGAATTGTTTATTGAGGTATTAAACCAAATGGAGCCTGAGACAACTGACGTGGAAGATATTGACCGTTTAATTGAGATGGTTGATTCTATTGAGGAGAAATTCCAAAGCTTTAAAAACCGTCCGGATGCAGAGCCTGAAGCCTAAGTGCTTTAGGCTTTTTTTATTGTATAATTCCTGTCCTTCAGCAAAAAATATACAGACTAACTTTTTACGATTAGGAGGGACATCGGTGAAAAAGACCATCATTACATGCTTGTCAGTCTTAATGATGTTTGGGCTATGTCTCGGCACCGCGCAGGCTGTCTCAAATGTCCGCTATGATTGGGGATTTAATAAAGGTAAGAACGAGGAGCCGGCAGATGCTGGGCCGAAATACAATGCCATCGTGGAGAAATACGGGGCGATTTATAAGGTTGAAACAACAAAGAAGGAGATCTATCTTACCTTTGATAACGGCTATGAGAATGGGTATACCGAGAAGGTATTGGATGTATTGAAGGAACATAAGGTACCGGCGGCCTTCTTTGTTACAGGGCACTATTTAAAAACAGCTGAGCCGCTTGTGAAGCGGATGGTGAAGGAAGGGCATATTATCGGGAACCATTCCTGGAATCATCCTGACTTCACTCATGTTTCAGATGATAAATTAAAAGAAGAGCTCGATACCGTTAAGCAGAAAACAGCGGAATTGACCGGGCAAAAGGAAATGAAGTATATGCGTCCGCCTCGCGGAATTTTTAGCGAGAGGACTCTCCAGCTATGCAATGACCTAGGATATAAGCATATACTTTGGTCAGTTGCCTTTCTTGATTGGGATGTGAACCGTCAGCAGGGATGGAAATATTCCTATGATAACATCATGGCGCAAGTACACCCTGGGGCGATTATCTTGCTTCACTCTGTATCGCGTGACAATGCCGAGGCACTGGGCAAAGCCATTACCGATTTGAAAAAGCGCGGATACACCTTTAAGAGTCTGGATGAACTGCCTGCTATAAAAGCACCTGAGAAAAAAGAGCCGAATGATTTGAAGAGCTAGAGAGAATGCAGCTAAATCCTTAACGAAGTGAAAGGGTTTAGCTGCTTTTTTTTTGTGAAGGTTAAAGGAATGTACCGCGAATTTCCTGTTATGGAATAAAAATATTCAATAAAGGGTTTTCATACTTCGTTACAATAGAATATATAGACTAAAATAGATGGAGCGGTGTTCACAGCAAAGCTGTTATATGTGGAGTGAATACTCAATAAATGTTTCAATGGATTATTAATAGACTAGAAGAATGAGGAGAGTCACGCAGATGAAACCAATCAAAACAGCTATTATTGGATACGGGCTATCAGGTTCTAAATTCCATGCCCCGTTTATTCAAGATATGAAGGAATTTGAGTTATCCGCAATTGTTGTTCGTAATCCAGAGAAGATTCATGCTGGTGTACAGGATATCCCTGTATATGAATCGATTGAAAAGGTGCTTGAGGAAAAGCCGGAAATTGAATTAGTCATCATCTCAACTCCGACACCAACTCACTATTCTATAGCGAAAACAGCGATTCAAGCTGGTAAGCATTTAATCGTCGAAAAGCCATTTGTGGTAACGATTGAAGAAGGTGAAGAACTGATTGCCTTGGCGAAAGAGCATAACACGGTCTTAAGTGTTTACCAAAACCGCCGCTGGGACGGTGATTATCTGACAGTGAAGGATTTGATTGACTCTGGAAGATTAGGGAATGTACATACGATTGAAATGAACTGGGACCGCTACCGCAAGGAAGTGCGCGACCGATGGAAGGAAAACGATATCCCGGGAAGCGGTGTATTTTATGATATCGCTCCGCATATGCTTGACCAAGCCTTGTGTTTGTGGGGAGAGCCATCTGCGATTTATGGGAATTTGCAAAAGCAGCGAGAAGGAGCGAAGGCAACCGATTACTTCCATGTTGTCCTTGAATATGAGAAGGGAAGTATTCTCATTCGCGGGGGCACATTGGTTGCGGCTCAAACACCGCGATTTGCTATTCATGGATCTGAAGGCTCCTATATTGTTTGCGGTCATGATCCTCAAGAGGCGCAGCTGCAAGCGGGTATCATGCCAAATGACGAAGAGTATGGCAAGCGGGATGAAAACCGCGTCAGTCTTTTTGTGAAACCGGATGGAACGAAGGAAAGAATCGAGGTCGCTATTGGTCATTATGCAGACTATTTCAAACAAGTCGCAGACGCCATCCGCGAAGGAAGTGAAGTCCCAGTAACAGGTGAAGAGGGCTTAGCGGTTATTCGTTTAATTGAAGCCGGCATTGAGAGTGCGAAAGAGAAGAAGATTGTGATTAATTAAGTATAAATACATGAACCATAGGAGGCAGAGGAAGTTCTGTCTCCTATGGTTTTTTTGTTGGATTTAGGTCGAAAGGCATCTAGATAAATGCTAAGCACAGGAAGAGCAGGGTGCCCTCGAAGTAGAGGGTTCTGGCTGAATCCGAAGGACTTAATAGAAGGCTGTTTTCGTATGGATTGTTGCTAATGAGCCATAAAAAAAGAGACAGCTTGTTTGCTGTCTCCGTTGTTTAACGAAAGCCCCC
>NZ_JBJEFJ010000206.1:0-4582 GCF_051873915.1 Pradoshia sp. | reverse complement strand
ATAATAAAACAATCAATCTAAATTAGCTAGACTCCCATTACATAGACAAAAGGAGGGTTCATTCCATTGGAAAAGAGACTGGCTTTTCCACTCATCCTGCTCTTTATGCTGGCAGGCTGTATACAAAAAAATAGCTCTCCATCACTTTCAGTTGAAAAATTAACGGTGTCTATTCAGGAAACGGATAGTGCGCCTGATAACTACTTGATTGAGATTTTGACCAACGGCATACAAAATGGACATGTAGCTTCATTGCCGAAGGCTATGTCCATCATCGTAAAAAAGGGCCAATTTGAATTGGATGTGACAATTGGAGCTGCTTATACACTGAAGATTTACCGCACAGATTATGATTCCATAGAAGGAATGTATAAGGGACTAAAAGAAGAGCCGGCAGGTGCAGGGGAGCCAGAAGACCCTTTAATCACCTATTCATTTACCGCAGAGGAGGAGATGAAATCATTGAAACTAAATATTCCTCCAAAGGATTAGAGGGAAATTCGTCTGCAATAGCGAATGATGTAAGGACATTATTTTGCAGGGAGTGCTGTCGCCATGTTGTGATAGAATTATCTGTATAGTTTTGTGAGGAGGAGAGAGCATTGAGTACACAAATAGAAAAAGAGTTTCTGGAATACATACAAACAATGGATGCCTATCGTGAGGCTTCTGCATTAATTGGCTGGGACCTGCGGACTGGTGCACCGAAAAAAACAATTGATAAAAGGAGCCAGGTAATTTCCATCCTATCGAAGGTTCATTTTGAAATGGCGACTGGAGAAAAGATGGAGAAATACTTAAAGGAGCTTGCCGATTATGACGGTGAGGAGGAAATGATTAAGGATATTGTGAAGGAATGCTGTCTTGAGTTTGATCGCATGAGCAAAATCCCAGCTGATGAGTACAAGGAATACGTTCAGCTGCAGTCAAAGGCGGAAAGTATCTGGGAGGAAGCAAAGGACAAGGCAGATTATCAACTCTTCCGTCCATATTTAGAGCAATTGATCGAAACAAACAAGACTTTCATACGCTATTGGGGCAAAGAGGAGCGGCCATACGATGCCCTGCTTGATATGTATGAGCCGGGCATGACGGTCGAGGTGCTTGATGAGGTATTTGGTGCCCTAAAGGCTGAAATTGTCCCGTTAGTGAAGAGAATAGCTGAATCGAAGAAAAAGCTCAACACAGACTTTATTTATAAGCATTTCGATAAGGACAATCAACGTGAATTCTGTATGAAAGCCATTAAAGAATTAGGGTATGACCTTGAGGCTGGCAGGCTGGACACAACTGTGCATCCATTTGCGACTGCTCTGAATGCGAATGATGTCCGGATTACAACGAAGTATGATGAATCCGATTTCCGGGTAGCGGTGTTCGGAACGATTCATGAATGCGGGCATGCTGTGTATGAACAGAATATTGATAAAGCGTTAGAGGGTACACCTCTATGCACAGGGACATCGATGGGTATCCATGAATCCCAGTCCCTCTTCTTCGAAAACTTTATCGGCCGCAACAAACATTTCTGGATAAGTCATTACAATCAATTGACACAAGCCTCACCAGAGCAATTTGACAAGATTGATTTAGACACATTCTATGAAGCGATTAATGAATCAAAACCGTCGTTAATTCGTGTGGAAGCCGACGAACTTACCTATGCCTTGCATATTATGATTCGCTATGAGCTTGAGAAAATGATCTTTAATGGCGAAGTATCTGTCGAAGAGCTTCCTAAGCTTTGGAATGATAAATACGAGGAATACTTAGGTATCAGACCTGAGCATGACGGGGAAGGGATTCTCCAGGATGTGCATTGGGCAGGGGGGATGTTCGGTTACTTCCCATCCTATGCGCTTGGATATATGTATGCTGCACAGCTGAAGGCGGCTATGCTGAAGGAAATTCCGGAGTTTGACGAACTTCTTGAACAAGGAAATCTCGAACCAATCAAGGGCTGGCTGACAAAACATGTGCACCAATTCGGGAAAAGAAAAACGCCAAAGGAAATCATTCAGCTGGCGACAGGCGAAGATTTGAACCCTCAATATTTGGTGGAGTATCTTAAGCAAAAATACGAAACGATTTATGAACTGTAAACAAACGTTCAATGGGAGGACTGTTGAGTTTGTTTGAAGTAAGATATTTTCTGGTTTTCGTCATGCTGTTCATGATCATAACAGGCTATTATTAACTTAACGCAGCTTATGCTGGATATATGCCGGAGCGTGCACAGATTCGTTCAATCATCCTGATCGCGGCAGCATTGATAGTTGTTTTGCTTACTATATTAGTCATTACCGTATTTATGTGAAAAGGATTTGCATGATTTTTCCTGCGAATTATCTGGCGAAAAATACTTCCCATTCCGGTAAAAGATTGCTATAATTCAATTCATATTCAAAAAACGACATTGCACTCATATAATCGCAGGGATATGGCCTGCAAGTATCTACCGGATTACCAGTGCGCATAGGGCGCCAAAATAATCTGACTATGAGTGGGAACAGCTGGCATTGATTTGATTTGCCTATAGATTGACAGTCCCATATGTTTATAGGACCTGTGAATTGTTGTGTTACCCACTTTTAGGTACGCAGCAGTTCATGGGTCCTTTTTGTATATGATGATATGCGATTGCCTAAAGGGAAATTGGAGGAAGACGACTTTGGAAAAACTAAAAGAAAAAATCATGACAGAAGGCCAAGTGCTATCAGATGACGTCCTTAAGGTGGATACGTTTTTAAACCATCAATTGGATCCGCAATTAATGAGCGAGATTGGGAAAGAGTTCGCTAAACGATTTAAGGGAATGGGAATTACAAAAATCGTGACGATTGAATCCTCCGGTATTGCTCCTTCCGTAATGGCAGGACTTGAATTACAGATTCCAGTTCTGTTCGCGCGTAAGAAGAAGTCACTAACCTTGCAGGATGATTTGTATACAGCATCCGTCTATTCCTTCACTAAGCAAGAAGAGAATCAAATTTGCATCGGGCGTAAATTCCTGAATAAAGAAGATACCGTACTTATTATTGATGACTTTTTGGCAAAAGGTCAGGCGGCTCTCGGTCTTGTTGACCTTGTTAAGCAGGCTGGTGCGAAGATTGCCGGGATTGGCATCGTCATTGAGAAGGAATTCCAGGACGGAGGAGCAAATCTTCGTAAGAAAGGCTATCGCGTTGAATCGCTCGCTAGAATTGAATCGCTTGAAGGTGGAATGGTAACCTTCAAGAAAGAGGAGGAACTCATCCATGAAGGCTAATAAATGGCAAACAGCGTCACTTGGCTTGCAGCACGTGCTCGCGATGTACGCAGGTGCGGTTATTGTTCCTTTGATTGTCGGCGGCGGCATCGGACTGACACCTGAACAGCTCACTCACCTTGTGTCTATTGATATCTTAATGTGCGGAATTGCCACATTGCTGCAAGTATGGAAGAATCGATTCTTTGGAATTGGCCTCCCGGTTGTTCTAGGTTGTACATTTACAGCAGTAGGGCCTATGATTGCGATTGGCGGGGATTATGGTATTCCAGCCATTTATGGAGCAATTTTGGCATCTGGATTATTTGTTATCTTAATTAGTAAGTATTTCAGTAAACTATTAGCTTTCTTCCCGCCGGTGGTAACCGGATCTGTTGTCACAATCATTGGTATGACCTTGATTCCTACTGCCATGAATAATATGGCTGGGGGACAAGGGGCAAGTGATTTTGGTTCAATTTCTAACATATTGCTCGCTTTTGGTACATTGCTGTTCATTGTTATTTTATATAAATTTTCTACTGGTTTTATAAGAGCAATCTCTATTTTGCTTGGTTTGATTGCAGGCTCCGTTGCCGCGGCATTCATGGGCAAGGTGGATATTCAAGCAATTCTCGATGCGGACGTATTATTAACGCCACAGCCATTCTATTTCGGGATGCCGTCCTTTGAATTAATCCCTGTCTTAACGATGATTCTGGTCGCAATGGTCAGTCTTGTTGAATCAACAGGGGTATATCTGGCTCTATCAGATATTTGTGAAGAGAAATTAGAGGAGAAGGATTTCGCAAAAGGCTATAGAGCAGAAGGGCTGGCAATTGTTCTAGGAGGTATCTTCAACTCGCTGCCTTATACGACCTACTCCCAAAACGTTGGTTTAATTCAAATGTCCGGCGTTCGCTCTAAAAATGTCATTTACACAGCCGGTGCGTTCTTGGTGATCCTTGGCTTCAGCCCGAAAATTGCTGCATTGACAACGGTCATTCCAAGTGCGGTTCTTGGCGGTGCGATGGTGGCGATGTTCGGTATGGTATTATCAGCAGGCATCAAAATGCTAAGCAAGGTTGATCTTCATTCCCAGGAGAATCTCTTGATTATCGCTTGTGCATGCGGCCTTGGCCTTGGTGTTTCAGTCGTACCTGAAATGTTCCAAAACCTGCCTTCAGGCTTACGCATTCTTACAGAGAACGGGATTGTCGCAGGCGGCCTGACAGCAATCGCTCTTAACCTCATCTTTAATGTATTTGGCAAGAAAGCGAAGGAAGGCCAAATGATTCAACGGAAAGAAGAAATGGCTTCGTAAAACGTAAAAAA
>NZ_JBJEFJ010000205.1:0-4595 GCF_051873915.1 Pradoshia sp. | reverse complement strand
TATGGCTGTGATATAGATAGTGGTTAATAGTAGAATACTGCCCGCCATCATTATAGGCCAGGACTAGCTGGCAGGGGGAGAACCCCGCTGTTCCCTGGCTGCCTCATTGGTTTATCCACTTGCAATGAAAAACTATAATTAAGAATAACAAAGCTTTTTATATAGAAAATGGACAGTATTTCGGTCAGGCTATAACTTTCTCCAAAGAAAAAATTGAGATACAATAGCATAGAAGGTTAATTTTGGATTATGGAGGACCGCAATGCTAGAGACCATTCGATCAGCATTTAACCCTTATCAATATAAAAGGGAAATACGACAGCCGATGACAGTTAGGAAGTACAGCCTTTATTTCACCGGTCTCATTCTCTACAGTTTTTTGCTCGCTGGGTTCAGTGGATTTCTCGGAGTGGGAAGTGAATCCTTTTCGGTCCTGATGGAACAGACAGCCGAAGGAAGGTGGGAAACAGCAAAAGGAATCTTCATGCTAGGTAAGGCCACGGCAGGAATCCTGTCTCCTTTATGCTTTACACTCTTTTTTACTGTGCTCATTTGGCTGGTCTTTGAGGAGCTCGATTTTGGGACTGTATGGCGTATGCAGTTGATGCCGATGATGATCATCCTATTTGGGAATACGGTCGACTTGGTGGTTTCCATTCTGCTCCGTGTGCCTGAGTACTCTTCACCGCTTGGGTTTGGAATTATCGCGCAATCACTGACAAGTCAGACTTTCTGGATCATGCTTGGGGCTGAGGTGACCATCTTTATGATTTTATCCGGATGGAGCCAATTTAGCTTGCTAAGAAAGACATATGGCTTTGAAGGGAGAAGAGTCCTGCTAATCGTGATTCTTTCTTGGGTTATTTACATACTTTTTAATAGTGCAACAAGCACACTTATTCATACGATGAAGGTGAATCTATGAGACGTAAATATTACATGCTGGCAGCTTTACTTATTATTCTCTTCGTAACAGTCAATATGTTCCTGTTAGAGGATAACAAGGATATAGATCGGACAGTACTCATTTCTAAACCAATTGCTGCTAAGGAGAAAACATTAAAGAAAACATTCGGAACAGAGGGTGTGGTTGAGTCTTCCTCCGTTACATATGTTTACGTTGAAAAGGATAAGGGTGAGATTCAGTCTATATTAGTGGAGGAAGGTCAGTACATAGAAGAAGGCACACCTCTTGTAGAATATAGGAATGATTCAGCGAAGGTTGAAATTGAATCATTGGAGCAGGGAAACGCTGAACTGGAATTGGAGAAGGAGAAACTTCTCGAGGACAGAACAGTCCTTGAAGAGGAGTTGAGCGAGACTGAATCTCTCCCGGATATTGATGGAGAAGAGGAGGGGGATGAGCATGTACATCCTTCTTATGATCAAACTCGCCCTATTCAATATGAAATCAATAATATCGATTACAGTGTAAAGCAAATTGAGTTAAAGCAAGCAAATAACCAAGCGAAGATTGACCACCTGAAGGATGTTTCTTCAGAAATAGTTATAGAGAGTGAAGTTACAGGGATCATCACAGAGGTGCATGGTGAAAGAAGAGCTGACGGTGACCCCATCTTGACGATTGCATCTAGCAACCCTCTATGGGCAGTTGCTTATGTGGATGAAGAACATATACATAAGGTCGAGCCTGGACAAACTGTCCTGCTATATCCTGAGTTTATGAAAGCAAACCGAGTCTTCGGAAATATCATTGATGTGGGAGCATACCCTGAGAAGAAAGATGGCGCAGATGGTCAAAGTCTGTACCCTGTAACCATTGAGATTGAGGAGGGAGAAGCAGAAGAAGGGGAGCCGGCAGAGGATTCAGCAGATGACAATCAAGTAGAGGAACCTGAAGTACTTGAAGAAGAGTTTGAGGGGGAAGACGATGCTGAGGGAGGAACAGATGAGCTAGCAGTGCCATCTGATGAATCAGATGAGGATGCTGCCGAATCCCAAACTGCCTCTCTTCGTATAGGAGCACATATGAACGCGGATATCACATTAGCAGAGCTGACAGGACCTACCATACGGGATGATGCAGTAAGATATAATAAAGCTCTCGTACTACAGAAAGGGAAGCTGAAGCAGCAGAATGTTGTTATCGGGCTTCATGCTGACAAGCAATATGTGATTAAAAAGGGCTTGAAGAAGGGGCAGCCGCTGCTCAGGGAAGCTGATCTCACGATTAAAACAGGAACAAGCTATATTAAGGCCGCTGACTGGGATTCTCTTACGAAGAAACGTATGAAGCAATTTACCGGCAAGGAGTTCTCCTTATTGTATCTGCATGGATTACTTCGATAAGCTATGTATTATAGAAGAAACTCGTTTTTAAAGCTTGGTTATTTAGCAGCTAAGAGGTCTGTATCCAATGGATGCAGACCTTTTTTTGTGTAGTAATCAGCCATTATTTCTCCGTGCAGATACAAGCTTACAGTGTAGCAAAACCTCATCGATGGAATCCTCTAATCGCCCTTACTTAGTAGAATGTTGGAAAGCACTTCAGATAACTTGATATTGAGGTTATGAGCATGTATACTTAAAAAAGTGTTGAGACCGAAAAGAATATTTAGCTATTGCATATTCGATAAACATTAGGTATAATAGACAATGTTGGTCTTTTCATTGCGATGATGTGGAAGGTTGCTGACACACCCGGCCGCTTTGCCATGGCGAGTGTGTGAGGAGATTTCCGCGGAGAATGTCTATTACAAAATAGGCGATAAAGGAGGGAAAATAATGGCAAAACAAAAGATTCGCATCCGTTTAAAAGCTTACGATCACAGAATCCTTGATCAATCTGCTGAGAAAATTGTAGAAACTGCAAAACGTTCTGGTGCAGCCGTTTCAGGTCCGATTCCACTTCCGACTGAAAGAAACGTATACACTATCCTACGTGCGGTACACAAATACAAAGATTCTCGTGAGCAATTCGAAATGCGCACGCACAAACGTCTAATCGACATTGTGAATCCTACACCACAAACTGTAGATTCTCTAATGCGTTTAGATTTGCCATCTGGCGTCGATATCGAAATCAAATTATAATCGCTTGAACAAATAAAACAAACAATATTTACAGGAGGTGTGACGAAATGACCAAAGGAATCTTAGGAAGAAAAATTGGTATGACTCAAGTATTTGCTGAGAACGGTGAACTTATCCCGGTAACAGTTGTTGAAGCAGTACCTAACGTTGTTCTTCAAAAGAAAACTGTCGAAAACGACGGTTACGAAGCAATCCAGCTTGGTTTCGAAGATCTTCGCGAGAAGCTTGCTAACAAGCCGGAAAAAGGACACGCTGAAAAAGCAAACACTGCTCCTAAGCGCTTCACTCGCGAATTCCGCGATGCAGACCTCAACACTTACGAGGTAGGTCAGGAAGTCAAAGTTGATATTTTCGCAGAAGGCGAAATCGTAGATGTAACAGGAATCTCGAAAGGTAAAGGTTTCCAAGGACCAATCAAACGTCACGGCCAAGCTCGTGGACCAATGGCTCACGGATCCCGCTACCATCGTCGTCCTGGTTCAATGGGACCAGTTGCTCCAAACCGCGTATTCAAAGGCAAAAAACTTGCTGGACGTATGGGTGGAACTCAAATCACTGTACAAAACCTTCAAATCGTTAAGGTTGATGCAGAACGTAACGTAATCCTTATCAAAGGTAACGTTCCTGGACCTAAAAAAGCTTTACTAAAAATCAAAACTGCGGTTAAAGCGAACTAATCTAACGAGAAAGGAGGAAAATTGCAATGCCGAAAATTGCTCTTTTAAACCAAAGCGGCGCTCAAGTTGGCGATATCGAGCTTAACGAGTCCGTATTTGGCATCGAACCAAATGAGAACGTAGTAACTGAAGCAATCCTTATGCAAAGAGCATCTTTGCGTCAAGGTACACATAAAGTGAAAAACCGCTCTGAAGTAAGCGGCGGTGGCCGTAAACCATGGCGTCAAAAAGGAACTGGTCGTGCCCGTCAAGGCTCTATCCGTTCACCACAATGGCGTGGCGGTGGTGTTGTTTTCGGACCTACACCAAGAGGTTATGCTTACAAACTTCCTAAGAAAGTACGTCGCTTAGCGATTAAATCTGTTCTTTCTGCGAAAGTAAACGAAGAAAACATCATTGTTCTTGATGCTTTGAGCTTTGAAGCGCCAAAAACAAAAGAATTCACAGCTGTATTAAAAGGCTTGAATACTGAAAACAAAAAAGCGTTAATCGTTACTGCTGATGTAGACGAAAACGTAGCATTATCTGGCCGCAACATTCCTGGAGTAACTGTTGTTGAAGCTAACGCGATCAACGTACTAGAGGTTGTTGGACATGAGAAATTAATCATGACTAAAGCAGCTGTTGAAAAAATAGAGGAGGTGCTTGGATAATGGAAGCACGCGATATTATTAAGCGCCCCGTGATCACAGAGTTCTCAGCTGACATTATGGCTGATAAGAAATACACTTTCGAAGTTGACGTTAGAGCTAACAAAACTCAAATCAAAGATGCTGTACAAGAAATCTTTGACGTAAAAGTTGAGAAAGTTAACGTTATGAACTACAAAGGTAAATTCAAACGCATGGGTAGACATGCTGGATA
>NZ_JBJEFJ010000204.1:0-4620 GCF_051873915.1 Pradoshia sp. | reverse complement strand
ACTCTTTGTTTATTTTAGCATTCAAGCCCAGCTCATGCAATTTGACTAAAGAAAACAAAAAAAAACATCCCGGCTCCAAAGAGCGGGGATGTTATGATTTTCTGACCTCAAGCCTTCTCGCAACAAGGGATAACCCGTAATTGACGATAAAATACATAAGAGCAATCAAGATCAGAACCGGCCAAACATAATTGATGTTCTGCGCATAAATGACCTGACCATGATGTGTCAATTCCGGTAAAGCGATAATAACCGCCAAGGATGTATCCTTTAAAAGCGAGATAAACTGACTCACGATTGGCGGAACCATATTTCGCAGAGCTTGAGGCAGGATGATATGCCAAAGTGTTTGAATATAACTCATGCCAGATGAGCGCGCCGCTTCCACCTGGCCCTTTGGAATGGAGTTCAGCCCGCTGCGAATGACCTCTGAAAGCATCGCGGATTCAAAGATTGTCAGTGCCAGAATTGCAGCTGTTGAAATGCTCATCTCGAGCCCGACTTTCGGGTCTTGCAGTCCAAAGTATACAAAGAAGATGATCAAAATTAGCGGTAAATTCCGGATTGTTTCGACAAGTACAGCAAGTACAGGGGATACAACCGGTATCTTTGCAAACCGCAGAATACCAATTATGCCTCCAATAAGGAAGCTCAAAACAATGGATATCGCGGCAATCTTCAAGGTTACGAGAAAACCGTCTACTAAAAAGGCAAGGTTATCAGGCGAATAGGCACCTGCAAAATCCATTGATCATGCCCTCCTTAATAACTCTTTGCCAGGCGTTTTTCCAAATAACCAACACCAAGGCTGAGCGGGATTGTAAGTATCAAATAAAAAACTGCAACAAAGATATAAACATCAAAGACCACATAGGTCGCAAGCGAAATCAAATCCGCTTGATACATCAGTTCTCCACCGGCAATAACAGCCAGGATAGAGGTATTCTTCACAAGATTAATAAATTGGTTGCCTAAAGGCGGAATCACGATTTTGATGGCCTGAGGAAGAATGATGAGACGCATCGCCTGACCATAGGTCAATCCTGACGAACGCGCCGCCTCCATTTGTCCTTTATCAATCGATAAGATGCCCGCCCGGATAGCCTCAGCAATAAAGGCCGCCGTATAAACAGTCAAAGCTAGAGAACCCGCAAGGAAACCTGGCAGGCCAGCTCCAAAATAAAACATAAAAGCGATAATTAATAATGGAATATTACGGACAAACTCCACATACGCTGTCCCCAACCAATTCAATGGTTTTAGAGGCGCAATTCTCATTACAGCAATGAACGTTCCGAGAAGGAAGCTCCCTACGAGAGTAAGCAAGCTGATGCGAATCGTTCCTATAAACCCTTCAAGATACATATCCAGATGATCGACAAGAATAGAAAAATCAAGTGCTAGCATTCAATCACTCCTATGTACAATCAGGATGGGTCGAGCGCCCATCCTGATGAAAGAAACTCCTTATTTCTTGATCCATTTGTTATAGATTTCATCATATGTTCCGTTGTCCTTCAAAGCTTTAAGAGCTTCATTTAATTCTTTGACTAATTCAGGGCTGTCTTTCTTCACAGCGATACCATACGGCTCTTCTGTAAATTGGCCGCCTGTCAATTCATAATCAGGATCTTCATCAGCCATTCCGTAAAGGATAGAGTCATCTGTTGTCAATGCATCCCCTTGACCTGATTTCAAGGCAGTAAAGGCTTCTGAGTAGTTCTCATATTGAAGCACTTCTGCATCCGGAGCCTTCTCAGCGATATTGACAGCAGAGGTTGAACCTTTAACGGCAATTACTTTTGTCCCCTTCTTCAAATCATCAACGCTCTTGATTTTGCTTCCTTTTTTGACAAGCAAGGATTGGCCGGCTTCAAAGTAGACATCTGTGAAATCAACTTCTTTCTTCCGCTCCTCTGTAATTGTCATCGTTGCAACAACAGCATCAATTTTGCCGTTTTGAAGCAACTGAACGCGGGTTTTGGATGTAACCTCGACAAACTCTGCCTTGCTTTCATCACCAAGAATTTCCTTCGTCAAAGCCTTCGCAATATCAATGTCAAATCCTTCAACCTTGCCTGAACTAGGGTTCTTAAGACCAAACAAGCGAGTATCATTTTTCACACCAAATACAATCTTGTCTTTATCCTTGATTGCTTCTAATGAGTTTTTCGCTGAACCTTCACCGTTTTTTTCGGCATCATCATTGCTTCCGCAAGCAGCCAGCATAAATACAGCAATCAAACACAAGACAGAAAATTTAAAAAACTTCTTCGACAACATACTATTTCCCCCTTTTATTTCTTAATGATTTAATATACGGCTTAAGAATGTACGCGCCCGTTCTTCACGCGGGTTCGTAAAAAATTCAGCCGGTGTCGACTGTTCCAAAACTCTTCCCTCATCCATAAAGACAATCCTGTTGGCTACTTCCTTAGCAAACCCCATCTCATGGGTCACAACCACCATGGTCATCCCTTCCTTGGCGAGCGTCTTCATGACATCCAGCACTTCGCCAATCATTTCCGGGTCAAGAGCAGATGTAGGCTCATCAAACAGCATAATCTGCGGATTCATGGCAAGTCCTCTAGCGATTGCTACACGCTGCTGCTGACCGCCGGACAGCTGTGACGGATAGGCATTTGCCTTATCTGGAATCCCAACCTTCTCAAGATAAAAGCGTGCCGTCTTTTCCGCTTCCTCTTTCGATTTCCCAAGCACCTTTATTGGAGCAAGCGTAATATTCTGCAGAACGGTCTTATGCGGATATAAATAAAAATGTTGAAAAACCATTCCTATATCCCGTCTTAAATGATTGATATTCGTCTTCTTATCGTTGACCGGTGTCTGATTGACCTTCAGCACGCCTTTATCAATTGTCTCAAGATGATTAATGCAGCGAAGCATTGTGCTTTTTCCAGATCCAGAAGGACCGATGACGACCACAACCTCGCCTTTTTCAATCTCAAGATTAATATCCTTTAAAACATGGAAATCCCCATAATATTTATCAACATGATCAAAAACAATCAACCTTCTTCCCCCTTGACTAATCATTTTCTCTTTATCTTTCAATGAAAAGGCAGCCATATGTTTTTCATGAATGCCTAACCGTATGAAACGGTGATAAACAGCCTAGTAAGTAATATGTATGTCCTTTGAGACACCTGTATGTCTCTCCCGTGGCAGCCGTTCGTAGGCCAATATACGGAGGCTATGCCCTTCAGACTATTGACGAAATATTACAATTATTATCTTATCTTAACAGATAAGTATGTATTTTGTAAAATTGTGATTTTACTTAATTATTAGAAAATATTAATTGCATTATTTCCTTTCTCGCCATATACTTAGTACTATTAAAGAACAAGGGAGGAATGTCTTATGAAAATGATGTATGCAGAGAATGTCGTAAATTTCATAAAGCAGTCCTTCAAGCATAACGCTGATTAATGATTCCGCTCCATTTGAATGAATATCTGCCATGCCAAGGACTGCCATTGGTCCTTGGCTTTTATATGCCTTTTTTCGAATGAAGGCAAAGAAAAGAGACCTATTCATGGTCTCTTTTCTCATGTGCAAACATTCATACAAATGGAGGAGAATACATTGAACATAAACCAATTAGGCTGGAATTCCTTTTTTGAAGAAGCCTTCAAGCTTCATGATAACTACCCAGCATTGATCCCAGGACGAATCATCAGCGAGCATAAAGGTATGTACCGCATCCTTTGTGAGGAAAGAGAGGTTCTTGCATCCATCAGCGGGAAACTGCGTTATCAGGCACATAATAGCGCTGGGCTGCCAGCGACGGGCGACTGGGTTGCCTTAAAAATGAGACATGGAGAAAATAAAGCAATCATCCATGCTGTCCTGCCGAGAAAAAGCAAGTTCTCACGAAAGAAAGCTGGTTTGACAACTGAGGAGCAGATTATTGCCTGCAATATCGATACTGTCTTTCTCGTAAACGCCGTAAATGCGGATTTCAATATACGAAGGCTCGAACGATATCTTCTACTGGCATGGGATAGCGGTGCTAACCCTGTCATTCTCTTAAGCAAGTCTGATTTATGCAGCAATATTGATGACTATATTCATCAAGTAGAAAACATTGCAGCAGGCGTTCCCGTCCATGGCGTCAGCGCCGAACAAAGACTCGGACTCGAAGCATTAACACCGTATATCCAAGAAGGAAAGACAATTGCCCTCCTTGGTTCCTCTGGAGCAGGCAAATCCACACTGGCCAATGTCCTGTACGGAGAAGATAGGCAGCAGGTTCACACGACACGTGATGATGACAAAGGCCGGCATACAACGACCCATCGGGAGCTGATCCTTCTCAAAAATGGCGGTATGATCATTGACACCCCGGGAATGAGAGAGCTCCAGCTATGGGAGGGTGAAGAAGGGATCCATACAGGCTTCAATGACATTGAAGAACTAGCCCTGAATTGCAAATTCAACGACTGCCGGCACGAAACTGAACCAGGGTGTCAAATCCAAGCCGCCATCCAGGATGGAACCTTAGATAAGAAACGCTTCAAAAGCTACCAAAAGCTCCAAAGAGAACTCGCATACCTAGCAAAAAAACAAAGGAAACATCAAAAGCGAAGGTGACCG
>NZ_JBJEFJ010000203.1:0-24675 GCF_051873915.1 Pradoshia sp. | reverse complement strand
CACTCCCAATCCAATTGTACAGTAAAACGGATAGCAGCTTCCCTTTTTATTCAAAAGCAACAATCTTTACAAACAGCCTTTTAAAAAGAGGCCATTCATTTCTCAATAAACTTAACAATATAATTAATAAAACCATTAACCTCCTCTTCATAGAAAGGACGATGTACGATGAAAACTGGTTTATTGGCCATCATTTTAGGCTCGTTGTTCTCGATGGGCTTAGAAGGGTGCTTAGCCCAAAAGGACCTGATGAAAGAACGAACACTGGAGGGAATCATCGTTTCAAAGCCAGGAGATTTTACTGAGTTTGGTAATCCGAATGAGTTTGAGCCGATCGATTTATCAACGCTCGAGGCCTTTCAAGGGGTCATCGACCGAGCCGAGAAAATGGAAGGCACGGTTGAATTAGGCGATCCTGAATATGAAGTAAAAATCGAAGACAACCGTGGACGAAACCAAACTATCATGCTTTGGGTGGGAGAAGAAGGCGAAAAAAGCGCCTTGGCGGTCAAAGGGAACTCCTCCGTCATCTACACAGTCAGTGAAGAGGATACGGCCATCCTTCACCAATTGTTCGTTTCCCTCTTCGATACGACATATGAGACTTCCAATCGGCCTTTATGGAGTATCCAGAGGTTGTAGAAGACGCGCTCGAAGAATTACGGCTTGAAACCGAGGAAAAAGGATTACTGCTCTTTGAAGATTTTTCTCTTAGCCCTTACCGCATCTTCTATCTTCATCATTTATCCATTGGATCGGAGTGAGGTTTTATGCTATTTCTTTTCAAGTAGAAAGTAACTTATGTATCAAAAACAATACACTGGCAATTGAAAAGACCATCAAATAACCGTAGGGTTTTGATGGTCTCTTCAAGCATTTTCCTTATTTAAATCTAATTAATCAACAGTATTTATGACTTTTCACTCATAAATACTTCCGATTCACATTCTTCCCATCATAGCTGAACACAATCTCCTTGCCCTCCAACACCGTCTCAATATGAACCGTCCGCCCCCATAAATAATGAAGATGCGGCAATACCTTCTCCAAATACTTCACATCCAGCTCAATATCCTCAAACCAATGCTTCAAGTACAGCTCGCCGTTCTTGAGGTAATCCCCGTCATTAACCGTAATATACGGGAAGCCGCCGTTAACACGCATGCTGACGAGCTGGTCGCGCACAGATTTCCAGTCCTTATCGACGATCTTGTAATCGCGGCCTTTCTTCTGGAAGAGATACATATCCTCGCGCATGACCAGGTCCTTCGTGAGGTAATTGCGGAGGAAGGAAATATCTGATTCAATTTCGCGGACTTCAAACATTTTCTCGCGGCCAGAGTTTGGCTTGACGCCGCGCTTCTTCATTTCTTCTGTCGGGTTATTGTACCGCTCCTCGATGTCCTCAAAAATTTTGATGCCGAGGTAATACGGGTTGATTCCTGTCTTTGACGGCTGCACGACTCCTGCATTAAGCTTTGCGAATTCGATGGATTCCCCGCTCGTGAGATCAAGCTCGCGGAGGATGCGCTGATGCCAATAGCTTGCCCAGCCTTCGTTCATAATCTTTGTCTCCAGCTGCGGCCAGAAATAGAGCATTTCCTCACGCATCATCGTCAGGATATCACGCTGCCAATTTTCGAGTGTGCGGCTGTATTGTTCAATGAACAAAAGGATATCCTTTTCAGGCCTTGGCGGGAATTTCTTTGTCTTTTTCTTCTTCTCTGGCTTCTTGTTCGTATCCATGCTCCATAGATCATCATAGGGCGTGACAATATGAGGCGATTCATCCTCTGTATCCTCTTCATCCATCGTCCAGCTCAGCTTTGGCCGTAATAAGGATGGATCTATATGCTCTTCAATAGAGAGTACGGAGTCGAGAAATTTTTCCACTTCAAGCTTGCCGTATTCAATTTCATATTGCCTGACCCTTTCTGCAGTTGCGGCCATGCTTTCGACCATATCCCGTTTCGTGTTTGTGAAACGGATATTATTCTTAAAGAAATCGCAATGCGCCAACACGTGGGCAACAATCAGTTTATTTTGAATCAAGGAATTGCTGTCGAGCAGGAAGGCATAGCACGGGTTCGAGTTAATGACTAGTTCATATATTTTGCTTAAACCGACATCATAATGCAGCTTCATCTTGAAAAATTGTTTACCAAAGCTCCAATGGGAATATCGAGTCGGCATGCCGTAGGCACCAAAGGTATAAATGATTTCAGGTGGACAAATTTCATAGCGCATCGGATAAAAGTCGAGTCCAAATCCTTGCGCAATCTCGGTTATCTCTTTGATGGCATACTCTAAATTCTTGTGTTCATCTGCTATCATTTTCGTTACACCTCCACTATAAGTCCTTATATCAATGTATGAGGAAGTAGCCCGAAAATGACGCAAGCCTTCGTTATTTCTACCGCAAACGAAGTGCTTCCTTAAGGAGAATCCAGCCGATATCACGGTTTGCCTTCCACTCTGCTTCAAACTCCCGCAAAGGGACCTCCGTATTTTCTCGTTCAGTCCCGATTTCAATTGTCATCGCTGGGATTTTATATTCTTCAATTAGCCAATCCGTAAATCCAGACCCTACAGCATGTTTATCCGGCTTAGAGAGTCGATAGCCCGTTCTTTCCGCAACAATCTTGGCAATTCGGTAATCCCGGTCCTTCTGCAAGCCGTGCGTTCGATAATGCCAGAAGATTTCCTGACCTGTACTGTGATAGGCTGCGGAGATGGCCGGCCGAATTATTTTCGTAAATTCGGCAAGTGCCTCTGTTTCTGGCTCACTTAAAGGTGATTTTCCTTTATAGAATTGATAAGAGGGGCGCTGGATTCCCGTATTGATTTCCATCCACCCAGCCGGATATTGGCGGTTTAAATCCACTCCCCTTCCATTGGCCTTCCACTTGGTAAATGAAAAAGAAAGGTGATTCATTTTCCACAAACCTATTCGTTCCTTCCATGGAATGTCTGTGAAATCCCCTTGCTGGATTGCCACCCCGTCCGGATTGACCATTGGTACAATCCAGATGGTCCCTGCATCCAGTAACGGCGCCTCATTACTATCAGCGGCATAAAGAGCTGCCATCTTCATCAACAGCATTGAGGTCATCCATTCCCTCGCATGATGGGCACCGCTTAGCAGGATAACCTTCTTGCCTGTTCCGATTCTTACGGCATACAGCTCACGGCCATAGACAGATTTGCCAATCGAGCATAAAAAGATTTTATCCGGATATCGACTCTGAAGTAACACCAAGTCATGCTCCAAATCATTATATGTATAAGGAGAATCTGCCAAAGCGATTGTCGATTCCCCAAGCAGAAAATACATGAACAAGCTAAGCAGCAAGACCATTGGCAGTATGGCGCTTCTATACCTTCCGTACGTCAAGTTTCTCATTTAACAAACCGCCCAACTTTTACAGGGTGATAAAAAAGACCCTTTGAACAAACTATTGTTAACTCCTCGACATGAAGGAGAGTGATTACATTGAACAAGGTTGATTACGACCGGGCACTGTACTATACACACCGCTCAGAATGGGATAATCTCCTCATTCTGATGGTGCGGACACATGACCACTTTTTGTCCAAGAAAATTGAACATTTCTTGCATGCCTATCACTTTTCGAAGGATTATCGCTCCATCGAAAAGACGCTGACTGACCTTTTGCAATATATTGACCACGCCACCTTCCTTCCTTATGAGGAAGAGTGGGCAAATCAAACATTCTAGTTATCGTTATTTTTTTCTGTGGTGGGAAAATTATACGGCTAAATGCGAACAATGCGAACAAGGCAAAAAAGAGAGTTGGCAGTAGCCAACTCTCCTTTGCATTACATAGGATTAGATTTGTTCAACCTTTTCCATCATTTCATTCATGAATTGTTGAAGTTTTTGTTCACTTGCTTGTTTGCTGTCATCCTTTACGGCAAAGTAGAACTTGATTTTAGGCTCTGTACCGGATGGACGCAAGCAAACCCATGATTCATCCTCAAAGAAATATTTGATGACATTGGACTTTGGAAGATGGATTTCAGATGTATTGCCTGTGGCGATTTCTGTTCTTACACTCTCTTTGTAATCCTCCACAGCTGTTACTTTTACACCGGACAGTGATGCAAGCGGAGTGCTTCGGAATTGGGAAAGTATGTGCTGAATCTTCTCAGCGCCTTCTTTTCCTTTCAGTGTTAAGGAACGCATGCCTTCTAAATAGTAACCATGTTTCTCATATAGATCTTGAAGGGCTTCATAAACGGTCTTGCCTTGGCGTTTGTAGTGTGCACAAATCTCAACGGCCATTACGGCAGCTTGGACAGCATCTTTATCGCGTGCAAAATCTTTAATTAAGGAGCCGTAGCTTTCCTCATATCCGAAGAGGAAGGCATATTCGCCGGATTCCTCGTATTGCTTAATTTTCTCCCCGATAAATTTGAAGCCGGTTAAAACATCCTCCGTCTTCATGCCATAGCTGGAGGCGATTTTACGGCCAAATTCAGATGTAACGATGGTTTTGAAGACAATCCCATTAGATGGAAGCTCGCCTTTTTCTTTCTTTTGGGAAAGAATATAGTCAAGGAATAATGCACCTGTCTGGTTTCCAGTCAATACGGTGTATTCACCGCTCTCATCTTTAACCGCCACACCAACACGGTCTGCATCCGGGTCTGTTCCCACAAGAATATCCGCATTTGTTTCCTTACCTTTTTGAATGGCAAGCTTAAATGCTGCATGTTCTTCAGGGTTTGGAGAAGATACAGTAGAGAATTCAGGGTCTGGAAGCTCCTGCTCCTTAACAACCGCTACATTCTCATAGCCGAGGTCAGCAAGGGCGCGGCGTACAGATAAATTCGCTGTACCATGAAGCGGGGTGAAGACCACATGCACATCAACTTCCTTAGACAAATTAGGCTGTTCAGAAATGGTTAATACCTTCTCATTGTAGGCATCATCCACTTCTGGTCCGATGATTTTAATCAACCCTTTATCCTGCAGGGATTTCTCGTCTTCTACCTTAATGGCTAATTCATTTTCAATCGCATTAACCAGCTCGATTAAATGGTCAGCATCAAGCGGTGGAAGCTGACCGCCATCTTCATTGTATACTTTGTAACCATTGTATTCAGGAGGATTATGACTCGCTGTAATGACAATTCCGCCGGCTGCTTTTAGATGGCGAACGGCAAAGGATAGCTCCGGAGTCGGGCGAAGGCTGTCAAATACAAATGCTTGAATGCCATTCGTCGCTAATGTCTTTGCAGCTTCCATTGCGAACTCAGGAGATTTGTGTCTAGAATCATACGCGATAACGACACCGCGTTTCTTTGCTTCCTCACCATGCTCTCCGATATAGGAGGCAAAGCCTTGAGTCGCCTTACGGATTGTGTAAATGTTCATGCGGTTTGTACCGACGCCGATTTCTCCGCGCATACCGCCTGTGCCGAATTCCAGGTTCTTATAGAAAGCATCCTCAAGAGCTTTCTCATCATCTGCAAGAGCCGTCAATTTCTCTTGCAATTCTTTATCTAAATCCAGATAATCATTCCATTTTTTATAGGTTGCTTTCCAATCCATTTTGGTAACTCCTCCCAAATAAGACAACTTGTAATATACCTTAATATTACTAAAAATTACGCACAAAATGAATATTATTTAGAAATATCAATTATTTAAAAATATGGCAATTTTACATCATCTTTTATACTTGACTTCATACAAATCCTTCCGTCTGTCCTTCAGCTGACGAACTGTCCCGGAAAGACGCTGCCTTCTTAAGATTTCCAAATCGACATCGCCAATTAAGACCATTTCAATATTGGCATTCGTCTCCCCGACTACACCATCTCGGGCAAATTCAAAATCAGACGGGGCAAATATGCCTGATTGTGCATATTGAATATCCATATTCTCCGTCTGCGGGAGATTGCCTACCGTACCAGAAATGACTGTGTAAACTTGATTCTCTACCGCTCTCGCCTGCGCACAGTATTTAACGCGTAAAAACCCTTGCCGGTCCTCGGTACAAAACGGAGTAAAGATGATATTTGCTCCCTTATCTGTCGCAATCCGGGCAAGCTCTGGGAATTCTATGTCATAGCATATGAGCATGGAGATCTTCCCGCAGTCTGTATCAAATACATTCACTTCATCACCGGCGCTGATTCCCCACCACTTGCGTTCATTTGGCGTAATGTGAAGCTTGTACTGCTTCTCAATTGTTCCATCTCTTCTGAATAAATAAGCGATATTATAGATATTTTCATCCTTTTCCTTCACAAAGTGAGAACCGCCGATAATATTGATGTTATAGCGGACTGCAAGTGTTGTGAACAGCTCAATATATGGCTCTGTGAAGTCTGTCACCTTGCGTACTGCCTGGCTTGGTGATTTCTCATCCAAGAAGGACATCAGCTGTGTGGTCATGATTTCCGGAAAGACGGCAAAATCAGATTCCGCATCAGCTGCTACATCCACAAAGTATTCCACCTGGCTGGCAAAATCCTCAAAGGATGTGATTTTCCTCATCATATATTGCACGACACAGATACGCACCGGAAGGGCAGTCTTATAGAACCTTTTTGTTTGAGGATGGTAATCGACATTGTTCCATTCCATTAATGTCGCATACTTCTGGGAGGCCAGGTCATCCTCTAAGTAATTGGGATTAATACGCATTAAAGTAAATTCATTTAATAGCTGAAATGATAAAACGGGGTCATAAATTTTATGTAAACGCACTTGCTCCACATATTCTCTTGGGCTCATTTCACTTGAATATTTATGATAATTCGGAATGCGACCGCCGATAATGATGCTCTTTAAGTTCAGCCTCCGGGCAAGCTCCTTCCTTTCCTCATATAAGCGATAGCCGACCTTCATCTTGCGGTATTTTGGGTGAACCATTACTTCGATTCCATATAAATTGTATCCATCCGGATTATGATTGGTGATATATCCGTCATCTGTAATATCGGACCAAGTATGACGGTCATCATATTCATCGAAATTGATAATCAAGCTTGAACAGGAGCCAATAATCTCACCATTCAGCTCCGCACAGAATTGTCCCTCTGGGAAAATCTCCAAATGGCTTTCTAAATGCTCTCTCTTCCAAGGCTCCATCCCCGGAAAACATATCGCTTGCAGTTTAATGATTGCATCAATATCCTTCCGCTGTGTCTGCCTGATCTCTAGCCTATGCTCAAACTTCGTTAAATCCAGCTCTTCAGTCATGAACCTTCACTCCTTCTTCCACCTTAACCAATGCTTCTTTTTATTCCCATACATTTTCCCTTTTCAGATTTTCCGTAAACCAGGTGGAATAAGTATTGCTCGGTTTATTCCATTTAGCTGAGAGGATTTCCTCCTCCTGCCTTGTACGATGTAATAAATCGCCCTTAAATGACGACTCCTCAGATACTCTATTTTGATATTACAGGCTAACCAGAGCTGCTCCGAGTCTTTCTCTAGTCAAGCTGCTCCCCAGCTAAAAAAGCAGCCAATGCATCCATTCCTCCATCAAAAAAAGCGAAGCATACGCATTTTTAGCGTCTACTTCGCTTCCATCTTTATTTCCTAAAATGATAGACAATCGACTCCCATGGGCGCAGGTTTGTCTCGCCATCGGCTGATCGTGACTCTACATCCTCATAGTTGCCAATTAATCGATCACCCTTAAGTCCCCTTAAGCTGTCCGGCCACTCCACAGTCAGCTCATCTGCAGTGAAGTTATTTAAAACTAGCAGGGTTTCATTCTCATAATGCCTCAAATAGGCAAATAGAGATGTGCTATCCTCGTGAATCAATTCAAAGCTTCCCTCTACCATGATAGGAAGGCGCTTGCGCATCGCAATCAATTCCTTGTAATAATAGAAAATGGAATTCTTATCTTCCATCGCTTGCTTCGCATTAATCTCATGGTAATTCGGGTTTACCCCAATCCATGGGGTTCCATCGGTAAATCCGGCATTTTCGCGTTCATCCCACTGCATAGGGGTGCGGGCGTTATCACGGCTCTTCGCATGAATCCCCTTCATTAATTCGACTTGGTCAAAGCCTTTGGCTATCCGTTCATTGTACATATTGATTGTTTCAATATCTCGATAATCTTCTATAGAAGGGAACTGGACGTTTGTCATCCCAATTTCTTCACCCTGATAAATATATGGTGTACCCTGCATAAAATGAAGGCAGGTAGCAAGCATTTTCGCAGATTCAACCCTGTACTTCCCATCATCTCCAAAACGGGAAACGACCCTTGGCTGGTCATGGTTATCCCAATACAGACTATTCCATCCGCGTCCATGGAGGTCCGTTTGCCATTTAGCAAGAATTTTCTTTAAGCGTACCAAATCAAGCGGCGCTACATCCCATTTTCCAAGAGGACCTGAATCGACATCCATATGTTCAAATTGGAATATCATATTAAGCTCCTTGCGTTCAGGGTTTGTATAAAGAACACCATGCTCCGGAGTTACACCGCCTGTCTCTCCTACTGTCATGATGTCATAGCGGGAGAGAACCTGCTCATTCATCTCTTGGAGGAATTCATGTACTCTCGGACCATTCATATAGTACTGTGCACCAGAGGCATATTCGGATCCTGGCTCCACGTTCCCATCCGGCAGACCTGGAACCTTGGAGATCATGTTGATGACATCCATCCGGAATCCGTCTACTCCTTTATCAAGCCAGAATTTCATTAACTCATAAACTTCAGAACGGACTTTTTCATTCTCCCAGTTTAAATCCGGCTGCTTTTTGGAGAATAGGTGCAGATAATAATCACCAGTAGGTTCATTGTACTCCCATACAGAGCCGCTAAAGAAGGACTCCCAGTTATTCGGCTCCCTCCCATTCTTTCCATCACGCCATACATAATAATCTCGGTAAGGATTATCCTTTGATTTCCGTGCCTCCACAAACCATGGATGTTCATCAGAGCTATGGTTAACCACAAGGTCCATCACGAGCCTGATGCCGCGTTTATGCATTTCATCAAGCATCCGCTCCCAATCCTCCATCGTCCCGAACTCATCCATGATTGCACGATAATCACTAATATCATATCCATTATCATCATTAGGAGACTGGTAGACCGGTGAAAGCCATACAACCTCCACCCCTAATGCTGTTAAGTAATCTAATTTTGCGGTAATCCCAGGAATGTCTCCAATGCCGTCTCCATTTGAATCCATGAAACTTCTCGGATAAATTTGATAAACAACTGCATCTTTCCACCATTGCTTTTCCAATTGCCTGCTCCTTTCTATATAAAAGATAGCCTATGCCTCCCAAACATATGAAGCGCTTACAAAAAATCTTCTACTTTGAAACTCACAAACGATTCATACCAATCTCTCATGTTGTTCAGCACTTTATGTAAGAGTGTTTCTTTTTACAATACTATGATATCATACTATAATTTGAGAAAGAGACTAGAAGGCGGTATTAGATGAAAAAATTAATCAATCGTGAAAACGCGTTATTCCTCGCCTTTGCTGCAGGATTAATCGCAACGTTGGGAAGCTTATATTTTTCGGAAATTAAAGGATATGAGCCATGCACACTGTGTTGGTATCAACGGATTTTGATGTATCCGTTCACGATTATCCTCGCCATTGCCATCATCAAGAAGGATTATGAAATTGCGCTTTATACGAGTGTACTGTCATTCATCGGCGCATGTATATCCACCTACCATGTATTAATTCAAAAGGTTCCATATTTCACCGAAAAAGCAGCTTCATGCGGGCGGATTCCTTGTACAGGCGACTATATTAACTGGTTTGGTTTTGTGACCATCCCTGTACTCGCGCTCACAGCCTTTCTCATTATCTTTATCTGCAGTATCTATGTTTTGAAAACAAATAAAGGGGAGTCTAAATGAAAAAAGTATTCATCTTCTCTGCTGTAGTCATTTTAATTTTCGCTGTCATTGCCATCCTAACGAACCAGCAGAAGGCAGAAAAAACAGCTGGCAATCCGTATGGCACCGACAATCTCAAATCTTCCACCGTAGACCTGCTCGATGATGAGAACTATCAAAATATCATCACTCCAGATGAGTTAGACCAGAAATTAGAAGAAGAGGGATCAGCCATTGTTTACTTCTTCAGTCCCGAATGTATCCATTGCATGAATACGACACCAGTCCTCATGCCTGTAGCAGATGAAATGGACGAGCAAGTGGACCAATATAATCTGCTTGAATACGAGAATGGCTGGAATGAATTTAACATCCAGTCGACACCAACACTTGTGAAATTTGAAAACGGCAAGGAGACAAGCCGAATCGTCGGTGAACATTCAAAAGAAGAATTTGAGGAATGGTTCCAGGCCAATAAATAATCTAAAAACAAAGAGGCAGGGATTCCCTGCCTCTTTTCACGTTACTGTACTTCCACCTTCACATGGTCCATTGCATTATACCCATAACCCTTTCGATTCCAAAATGCCTTCCGTTCTTGGCTTCTGCCTGTGGAATCTGTTGCCTTTGATAGAATCGAATATTCCCCCTTACCTGGAGGAATCCATTCATATTGCCAGGAGACCCATTCATATGGCAAACCAGTTGAATGAATTCGGGCTTCATTCCAGCTCTGCCCATCATTCACACTAATTTGAACGCTCGTAATCATTCCCTCTCCCGTCCAGGCTATCCCCCTGATGGTCACCCTTCCACCGCTCAGTATCTCCATATCAAGCGGACTTTGGATCGTGGAGTTGATATTCTGCACAGTCACAGGATAAGAGCCCTCATCTGTGTCCTTGCTGGGATAATACATATAATCATTCGCTTGAAACGGGCCTTTGAATGCTGTTTCTATTACGCTGATTTGACGAATCCATTTGACTGAGGCCATCGCATACCACCCTGGCACAATCAGCCTTAATGGATATCCATGCTTATAAGAAAGCGGCTGACCATTGTATTCATAAGCTATCAGCGTATCTGGATGGATAGCCTTGGCCACGGGTAAGCTTCGAGCATATGGATAATCCTTCTTCGAATCCTTACGGAAACCATGATCATACCCTTTCACGACAATCTCTGATGCCTGGCTGCTGATTCCCGCCTGCTCAAGAATATAGACTAAGGGCACTCCCCTCCAATATCCTTGACTAATGGCTCCCTTTCCCCACTGCTCTCCATAGGTTTTCGGTTCAAACAGCCTTCTTTTATTGCCTGCACACTCAAGGGTGACTTTTAACGTCTTGGCAGGAAAACGATATAAATCAGGTAAAGATATGCTCCATGGTCGCTTGACTAAACCTCCGACAAGAAGACGGTAATTAGCCTGATTCAATGCTGGGTAAGCAAAGTGGTTTCGCCGGAAGAACTGATAGTTATTCATTGTATCACCCTGCAGGAATTCAAGGGGTGTCTCCTGATTCTCCGGTAATAATCCTCTAGTCGTCAATGACGGCTTAACGGTATATTTTCTCTCAGGCATACCTTCCTCCAGCTTGTCATGATTACTATAGATATATGTGCAATCCCCTTCTTTTAGACATAGGCGGCCTCTCCAAGAATTAAATTAAATACGTGTTGGCAGCCTTCGTTTATTCATTTGAAAGCATCAGTGGTCTGTCCTCTCCAATAATTGAACGAAAAAAGATTTGTGAAATGTATTTCGAAACTGAGGATAAGAATCGTTCGAAATAAAACTTGAAGAATGGCATGTCATAAAAAAGAATTAAGCCTTAATATTCATGGATTAAGGCATTTCACCTTATGCCTTAATAGTGTTAGTATAAATGTATTGCCAGCGGCCAAATAAAGAAATCCGCCTCCAAAACGATGGAAGCGGACTCAATGCAAGGTCTATTAAATTAAATACGTATTGGCAGCCTTTGTCGGGTGATCGGGTAAGTCTAAATCTCGTACATCCCCAAAAAACTGCTCATGATTGAATGGGAAAAACACCCCAAGTTCGTTCAGTATCCGTGAATTACGGTTGAATAACTCAACCGCTTTATCGGTTGTCTGATGTTCCTCTAGAATAATCAGGATTGTTTGCAGGCAAGCCATAATCTCAAAGGCACCCTTTAATGTGCCTGCATGGGAATTGGCACCCGGCAAGGCTAAAACGCTGTTCTTCTTAAAGACTTCAATATCAGCATCAGAGAAAAAACAAGGGAAAACTTCCTTATACAATCTGTTAACGGCATGACGCATTTCTTCTTCCTGCAATTGGAATGAACCTTGTACAATTTTCATGATGCATCAACCTTTCTATGGTGCAGGTGAACCAGCCCCTCACCTTTAAGATACCATAGATTAACAGAGGACTAATAATGATAAAGCTTGCGAAAATGAGGGAAACTTATGCTCGAAATAAATAAAACTGACAAATTTGCTAATATTGCTATACCCGATAATTGGAACGGCAGAACCATTGAAAATCTGTTGAAGGAAGAGCTTCATGTGCCGAAAAAAATGCTCCATCAATGGCGTATGAACAAGAGCCTATATTATAAGGAAGAAACTCATCCTTGGAGTGTAAAAATAACAGCTGGAGAGACTCTCTCCATCCCGATTTATGAAGAGGAGGAAAACCCTATCCCGCCTTTTGACCTCCCCCTCTCCATCCTTTATGAGGATGAGGATATTCTCGTCATCAATAAGCCAGCAGGCCTTAATACTCACCCGGTTAATGAGAAAGATACAAAAACACTCTTAAATGCTGTATCTCATTATTTCTTGGTCAAAGGCATCCAAACAAAGCCTCGGCATATTCACCGCTTGGATAAGGATACATCAGGGGCTATTCTTTTTGCTAAGCACGCCTATGCAGGCGCTCTTCTGGATGCAGCATTGGCAGAAGGCCTTATTAAGCGGACATATGCGGCACTCGTTTGCGGAATCGTCCAAAAAGAAGCTGGGACAGTGGACGCACCTATCGGCCGAGATCGCCATCGTGCAGGAAAAATGCGCGTCTCCCCTTCCGGTAAACAAGCCATCACCCATTATAAGGTAATAAAACGAATGAAGCCGGATCATCTGACACTCGTTTCTTGCCGCTTGGAAACTGGACGCACCCATCAAATACGTGTTCATATGAGCCATATTGGACATCCTCTTGCTGGTGATGTGCTCTATGGAGGAAGAAAGTACGCCCATATGAACGGCCAGGCCCTTCATGCGTACAGGCTTAATTTCCTGCAGCCATTAACAAGGCAGAAGCTTCAGGTAGAAAGTCCGCTTCCTTGGTCATAGCCATACAATAAAAAGCGCTCAAGGAATTTCTCCCTCGAGCGCTTCAAGCATTTCCGATAAGAACCTTTATTCATGTATTTGTTAAGCTGTTTTGCTAACAGCTTTCATAATCATGCTGACGATGAAAATCAAGATAATCGCACCGATTAACGCTGGGATAATCGCATAGCCTGCAAGAGTTGGTCCCATTTCACCAAAGATTGCTGTACCCAACCAAGAACCAACGACACCCGCGATGATATTACCGATGATGCCTCCTGGTACGTCACGACCAATGATCAAGCTTGCTACCCAACCTAATAATCCACCTACGATTAATGATATAATAAATTCCATGTTTATTTCCTCCTTAAATTTTTATCAATTTGGCCTTTTAAGCCATAACCTAGATATTTCCTGTTTCAAAGAAAGTCTTTCTAGAACTCATCATTAGAGTTTGCCGACCGGCTTATTTATATCCCTAAATTCGAGTGACTTGATTTTAACTTTATTATTCCTTTGATGTGATCATTCAATTCCATGAATCAGGTTCTATCGAGTATTCAATAACGGCGCCGTTTGTACTCTATAAATTCCCGAGATTACCGCCCTTAAACATTTATGCCAAAGATTTCATTTTTAATTTTGTAAGTAGATTAGACGGTTGAAGGGAAGGGTATAGAGGATATTTTGGTGTGGCAGATGAAGTTAAATCATAAAAAAAAGAGGGAATGACTCCCTCTCTTCCTTAAAACTTAAAATGATCTGGATGCTGACCAAATCGTTCATTCATATTTAATTGATTCAACACCTTCATGTCTTCCGGACTCAACGTAAAATCAAAAACATCCGCATTCTCGACGATTCGTTCTGGGGTCACCGACTTAGGAATAACCACCAGTTCGTTTTGCAAATGCCATCTAATAATAATCTGAGCAGGAGTCTTCCCATGCTTCTTAGCCAAATACTCAATGGTCGGCTCCTTAAGCAAGTGGCCTCGGCCAAGCGGCGACCATGATTCTATTTGTATATTCTTCTCTTCGCAATAGTCTCTGAGCTCTACTTGTGTCAAACGAGGATGAAGCTCCACTTGATTCACCGCAGGTACGAGCGAGCTGTTCTCTAAAAGCTTGTCCAAATGATGGATTTGGAAATTACTTACTCCAGCTGCCTTGATGAGGCCTTCCTCATATAATTTCTCAAACGCTCTCCAAGTATCAAGGAAACGATCTCCAACCGGCCAGTGAATTAAATATAAATCTAAATATTCGACATCAAGCTCCTTTAGTGTTTTCTTGAATGCATTCAAGGTGGATTCATAGCCCTGATCTGTATTCCATACCTTTGAGGTGATGAAGATATCCTCTCTATTAAGACCTGAAAGCTTGATTCCTTCTCCAACACCTGATTCATTTTGGTAAAAGGATGCGGTATCAATTAGTCTGTATCCAGCTTTAAGGGCTGTTTCCACTGCTGTTGTTACCTCTGTTCCATTTTCTGCTTTGTACACACCTAATCCGAATTGGGGCATTTTAACTCCATTATTCAATCGTACACTTGTCTCAATCGTCTTCATATTTTCCACCTCTTTTGAATATTTATGTAATTTAAGCCAACAGGAGACTTCCACCCTCCTATCCTATATACTATAAGTAATATGTCTAGATTGCATATATCTGAACTTATGAAACACTTAATAGATGACAAAAACTGATACAATGCGTGGTTTGCTGGGTGATTTGTCGATGAACTGCCATTTGACTTTTCCGAGATTCAGTTTATAATTCAATATTGTTATTCCTTTTTATCGTGAATTTTACAGGCATTATAAGATGCTAAATTCCTATATTTTTAAACTTAGAGGTGAAACAATGCGTGCATTTAACAACACACTAAAGAATAGTGTAAGTGGACCTGTTGGTTTCCTAATTGTCGCTGTGGTCCTATTTTGGATCAAGACATATGCAGGGTATGTTGTAGAATTCAATTTAGGAATATCCAATTCGATGCAGGAGTTCTTGCTTCTGTTTAACCCAATAAGCACAGGTGTTATTTTCTTTAGTTTAGCTTTATTCGCCAAGGGCAGAAAATCATTCATCTGGATGATTATCATCAACCTTTTGCTATCAATCGTACAGTATGCCAATATTGTCTACTATCGATTCTTTAATGATTTCATTACTTGGCCGACTTTAACACAAACATCTAATATCAGTCTTGACGGAGGGATGATGGGAAGCATTGCTGAATTGCTTCACATTTATGACCCACTGTATTTTGCAGATACAATCATTTTGATCCTTTTAGTTGTTTTCAAGAAATTTAAACCAAGCGAAGGAAGACTTAAGTTCCGCAAAACTGCTGCTGTCATGGCGACCGGTGCGGCACTTTTGGTCATCAATATCCTGCTTGCTGAAATTGACCGTCCACAATTATTGACTAGAACGTTCGACCGCAACTACCTTGTGAAATATTTAGGGACGTACAATTACACCATCTATGATGGATTGAAAACAATGAAAACTACCGCACAGAAAGCTTCGGCGGATTCTGATGACCTAGTTGAGGTACAGAACTTCGTACAGGCTAATTATGCTGAACCGAATGATAAGTATTTCGGTATAGCCGAAGGAAAAAATGTCATTTATATTCATCTTGAGTCCTTCCAGAATTTCTTGATTGACTATCAATTAAATGGAGAAGAAGTCACGCCGTTTATTAACTCAATGGCTAAAGACAAAAATACCTTGTATTTTAATAACTTCTACCATCAAACAGGACAAGGCAAGACATCTGACTCAGAGATGCTGCTTGAGAACTCCCTGTTTGGATTGCCTCAAGGATCTGCTATGACAACGAATGGTACGAACACCTACCAGTCTGCAGCAGCCATCTTAGAGCAATCGAAAGGCTACTCTTCTGCCGTCTTCCACGGAAATACGAAGACATTCTGGAATCGTGATGAGATTTATAAGTCATGGGGTGTCCAAAACTTCTTCGATTCCAGCTATTATGATATGAATGAGGAGGATGTTGTTAGTTACGGTCTAAAGGATAAACCGTTCTTTGAACAGTCTATGGAGTATTTAGAATCACTCCCACAGCCGTTCTATACGAAATTCATTACTGTAACACACCACTTCCCATACACGATTGATGAGGAAGACGCAACAATCGGGCCAGCTGCAACCGGTGACGGATCTGTAGACCGTTACTTCCAGACAGCCCGCTATATGGACGAAGCCATTGAGGAATTCGTTCAAGACCTGAAAGAATCTGGTCTATACGACAACTCTATTCTAGTATTCTACGGTGACCATTATGGAATTTCTGAAAACCATAATGAAGCAATGGCTGAGATTCTCGGTCAGGAAGAAATCACTGAATTTGATAACGCTGAGCTTCAAAAAGTACCACTTCTTATCCACATCCCTGGAGTAGAAGGCGGCGTTCAATCTCAATATGGCGGTCAAGTTGACCTGCTTCCAACACTCATGCACTTGCTTGGTGTTGAATCAGATGATTATATTCAATTGGGTACTGACCTTCTATCAGAAGACCATAATGAAATCGTACCATTCCGTAATGGTAACTTTATGAGCCCTACCATCAATAAGATTAATGGTAAGTTTTATGACTCTGAAGGTAATTTGATGGAAGAAACAGAAGAAGCCTCCCAAATGGCAGATTACGCACAGACCATGCTTGATATGTCTGATAAGGTCATCTATGGTGATTTATTGCGATTCTACAAACCAGATGGATTCACGGCTGTAGATAGATCTAAATATAATTATAATATTGACCAAGGTGAATCCACTGATTCACCTGCGACAGAAGAAACAATGGAAACCGAATAAAAGATAAAGGCAGCTGCACACCGGATGCTTCTGGTGAGTCAGCTGCCTTTTTGTATTTTCTGGTTCAAATCACCTTGATTGGGTACAATACCTTTATGCAAAAACCATCGGAGATCCGTTTAATCAGGTTTTAAATGTTACAAATGTTACAGAAGATTACCTTAATGTAAATTCATTGTAAATGAATATTACGTTAAACATACTTATTGTAAAGATTTTATGAATTACACATTTTTTCTTTTCAACAGTTTCCAAAAGGATTAAAATTAGTTAGCGTCAAAAAAGTTATTTTTTATTGTCGAAAGAAAGTGGAGGTAATTATGGTATTCAAATCAAAAAAGGACAAATTCGCAGTCATGCTGTTGAACATTTCCTCAAACTTAAAAGAGGCTTCTGATTATTTTGCTGACTATAAATTAAAGAACATTAGCGACTTAAAAATATTCGCCGATACAATGAAGCAATATGAAACAACTGGAGATGAGCATGTTCATGAAGTAATCAAAGAATTGAACAATGCCTTCATTACGCCAATCGAGCGTGAAGACATCTTAATGCTTGCCATGACAATGGATGATGTTCTTGATGGATTAGAGCACTGCTCTGCCCTTTTTGAAATGTATTCAATCGTGAATGCAAATGAATACATGCTTAAATTTGTAGATGAGATTCGCAATGCAGCACACGAAATTGATCGTGCGGTTGACTTGCTGACAGTGAAGAAATTGAACGATATCCGTCCAATCGCTATCAAGATCAAGGAACATGAGTCCGATTGCGATACATTGCACCGTCAATCTGTTAAACATTTGTTCAGTGTTGAGAAGGATCCTATCCGTATCATTCAATATAAAGAAATTTACGAGAACCTTGAAGAGATCGCAGACTACTGCCAATCCGTAGCGAACACACTTGAAACAATCGTTATGAAAAACGCTTAATGAAAGGTTTTTAAACAATCATGGATACATTATTAATTATAACCGTCTTAATCGTGATCTTAGCCTTGTCTTTTGACTTCATTAACGGGTTTCACGATACAGCTAATGCCATTGCTACTGCGGTTTCAACGAAAGCTTTAAAACCAAGACATGCTATTTTGATGGCCGCTATCATGAACTTTGTCGGTGCGATGACATTTACAGGGGTTGCGAAAACCATTACAAAGGATATCGTGGACCCATTTACATTAGATAACGGCTCTGTCGTCATCATGGCTGCATTGATTTCAGCTATTGCCTGGAACTTAATTACATGGTATTACGGAATTCCAAGCAGTTCCTCCCATGCCATCATCGGATCCATTGCTGGTGCAGCAATCGCCGCTGCCGGCTTTGGCGCGATTCATTTTGATGGATTCATAAAGATTATCTTTGCCTTATTATTCTCACCAATCATTGCCTTTGTTGTCGGATATATTGTCTACAGCATATTCAAGATTGTCTTTAAAAACAATAATCTAACGAAGACGAATAAGCGTTTCCGTTACCTGCAAATTGGAACGGCTGCCCTGCAGGCTTATTCCCATGGTACAAATGATGCCCAAAAAGCAATGGGAATTATCACCCTTGCTCTCATCTCCAACGGGTTTGTAACATCTACAGATATCCCGACTTGGGTTCAAGTATCCTGTGCGACGGCAATGGGGCTTGGTACATCTGTCGGCGGTTGGAGAATTATTAAAACCGTAGGCGGCAATATTATGAAAATCCGCCCAATCAACGGTGTAGCAGCTGATATGTCATCTGCAGCTATCATTTTCGGTGCAACCTTCATTCACCTTCCTGTCAGTACGACACACGTCATTTCCTCATCCATCATGGGTGTGGGTGCGTCACATCGTGTCAAAGGAGTTAAATGGAGTACGGCACAGCGTATGATCATCACTTGGATTATCACAATGCCAATCGCAGCAACACTTGCTGGGATTATATACTTAATCTTGGATTTATTCTTTTAATCATATCGGGTATCCTTTCCTAAATGGAAGGGGTACCTTTTTTTGTGCCAACTGTCCTCAACAGCTCCAATAATAGCCCTTTTTCTCCTACATCCACTTCCATTTCCTGTATAATATAATTATATTGGATACATTAAAGGAGCATAAAAGATGGAGAAGGAATTTCATTCAAAGGATTATTTCAATGAAGTGTACGCTAACTTGGATGAATTCGCAGAGCAGGTCAGCACCCTCATTGGCTGCCCGATTACGATAGAAGATTCAAGTCACCAGCTTCTTGCATATAGTACTCACAGTGATATCACTGATGAGGCCCGAATCCTCACCATCATGGGACGAAGAGTACCAGAGAAAGTCATCAATGCCCTCTGGAAGGAAGGAACAATCCCTGCCCTGCTCGGCAGCAGCGAGCCCATTATCATCCCCCAAAAACAGCAGATTGGATTAGGCAAACGAGTTGCCATATCGATTCGAAAGAATGAGAATGTCCTCGGATTTATTTGGGCTGCCCTTAATTCAGAATCAGACCTTACAGCTGAGGAACTCAACATTCTAAAATTAGCCGCCAAGGAAGCCAAAAATCAATTATTGCTCGTCCAGTCGCGAAGGAAACGAAAAGAAGAAAGCTATCAGGAATTCTTTTGGAAGCTGCTCACCGGCCATTATGCTTCTGAGAGGGAGCTTCGCACTCAATTGGCGCGTTTCTCTTTTGTTCTTCCACCCCAATACTGTATCATTGCCTTTCAATTTGAGCAGGTCATAACAGCAGATACGGAAAAGCATATTCAATACCTAGTCAACACCACTCAAAAGGTAAACACGATTTTCCAAACTGTTGACTCTGACAAGTTCATCCTGCTGGGCGATTCCTCAACTCCTGATTCATCCCAAGCAATCAGCTCCTTTATTAAATCATTTATAGACAATATGCAGGAGCGCTTTGGCATCCGGGTGGCAGCAGGTGGATTCGGTAGAAGCTGCAGCCAGCTCATTGATGCTCAAATAAGCTATATGGAAGCCATTAGCGTCATCAATCTCAAGAAGAGATACAAACAAGAACTCGCCGCCATCTTTGATTACAACCTGCTCGGCATCTATCAATATCTTGAAACTCTCCATAAACAGCATTCAAGCCAGCATCAATTACCAGAAGGTCTTCGTATTTTGAATGAATATGACTTAAAACACCAGACAGACCTGTTTTATACGCTTGAAACCTTTTTAACTGAACCGAATGAGGCAGCATCACTCCTCCATATTCACTCCAATACCTTATCCTACCGCTTAAGAAGAATCTCAGAGATCAGCGGTTATGATTTAAAGGACACGAATATACGAGCCTATCTCTTAATTGAATTCAAGCTGGCAAGATTTGAATAAAGCGTTTAAGATTTGTCTTTTTTCACAAATTGTTCTTTTTTCTTTTTCTCTTTTTCACATATAATTATCTGAAAATTACTATTATAATATTGGTACAAACGTATGTCTGGAGGAGAAGAAATGCGAATTGGAATACCTAAAGAAATCAAAAACAACGAAAACCGAGTTGCCATCACTCCAGCGGGTGTATTAACCTTCACAAGCGCCGGCCATGAAGTATTGGTCGAAACATCTGCCGGTCTTGGCAGCGGATTTACGGATGCTGATTATGAAGCAGCGGGGGCTGTGATTACAAATGTTCAGGAAGTATGGACAAGAGCAGAAATGGTCATGAAAGTAAAGGAACCTATTCAAGAAGAATACCATTATTTCCGGCCTGGCCTTATCCTATTCACATACTTGCATTTAGCGGCAGAACCAGCCTTAACGAAGGCATTAATCGATAATCAAGTCTTCTCAATTGCCTACGAAACCGTCAAGAGCGGAAATAAACTCCCATTGCTGACACCAATGAGCGAGGTCGCAGGCAGAATGGCAGCCCAGATTGGAGCCCATTTCCTCGAAAAGCCGGAAGGCGGCAAAGGGGTTCTTCTAAGCGGAGTTCCTGGAGTAAAGCGTGGTAAGGTTACGATTATTGGAGGCGGGGTTGTAGGCATGAACGCTGCTAAAGTGGCTATCGGTCTTGGGGCAGATGTCACCATTATCGACCTTAACCCAGACCGTCTGCGTGAGATTGATGATATATTTGGCAACCAAGTCTCAACCTTGATCTCTAATACACTCAATATTGCCAACGCCATTGCTGAATCAGACCTCGTTATCGGAGCTGTCCTCATTCCAGGAGCAAAGGCGCCTAAGCTTGTCACAGATGCAATGGTCCAAGCCATGACACCTGGTTCTGTGATTGTGGATGTTGCTATCGACCAAGGAGGTATTTTCGAGACAGCTGACCATATATCCACACATGACCAGCCAACTTATGTGAAGCACGGAGTTGTTCATTATGCCGTTGCCAATATGCCAGGTGCTGTCCCTCGTACTTCTACGATAGCCCTGACAAATGTGACGATTCCTTATGCCGTTCAGATCGCTAATAAAGGTGCCCTAAAGGCCGTACAAGAGAATCCTAGCCTTGCTGAAGGCGTAAACACCCTCAATGGACATGTTACGTATGAGGCGGTTGCACGCGATCTAGGCTATGCCTATAAACCACTTAAAGAAGCTAGTGCCCATCATCCGGTACAGCCGGCATAATAAATCAAAGGCCGCCCATCATATGATGGACGGCCTTCTTTCATTCAGCTTCTAACCAGCGGCATACTCATGCAGCGCGGGCCCCCCCTGCCTCTAGAAAGCTCTGCGCTTGGAACCTCAATGACCTCAATCCCATACTCCGTTAAAAGCTCATTAGTAACCTGATTACGATCATAGGTGATGACCACTCCAGGGGCAATAGCCAGTGTATTAGATCCGTCATTCCATTGCTCTCTTGGCGAGAAAATCGAATCTCCTCCTCCACATGGAATCAGAGCTATTTCCGGTAAATGCAAGGCCTCCTTCAAGGTCTCTGATAAATTTGTTCTCCTTGCTATCTGCACCTCGTTCTCACTATCGAGCTCAAGCAGGAAAATATTCATTTGTCCATTTAATCCTTCAATTTCCGGATGAATCGTAAATTTATCCTGGTCCACCATCGTGAATACCGTATCTAAGTGCATAAAAGCCCGTTTCTTTGGTATTTCAACCGCCATAACCTTCTTATAGGAATTATCCGCTCCAAGCAGATTATGAGCCAATTGCTCAATCGCCCTTGCTGATGTGCGTTCGCTAACGCCAATAGCAACAACCTCCTCGCTCAAGACAAGAATATCCCCGCCTTCCATTGCAAATGGATAAGTGCGCTGCAGCCATTGTGGATGATGATTTATACAATAATTCGGATGATACTTCATAATGAATTCCCAAAAGAGCGATTCTCGTTTCCGTGCTGATGTCGACATCTTATGAATGGTCAAGCCCTCTCCTATAACAGCTGCTGCATCCCGCGTGAAATACAGATTTGGAAGCGGATCAATATAGAAAGGATAATGGGCAGACAATAAGTCATCTAAATGAAGCTTTTGATAATGGTCAAGATCTTTCTTGAGAACTCCCTCCATCAATTTCTTGACCAGCTCTGTTGGAGGAAGCGAATCCAAATATTCCCGCAATGCCTTGTATCCTTTATGCAGATGATTCTTGCTTTCCTTCAAAAAAGCCTCAATTAACTCTCCTTTTACCACCTCATCGAGAAGGGATTCTTCTACCAATTTTTCCAAATAAACCACTTCTGTTCCCCGCTCCTTCAAAACAGCAGCAAAGGCATCATGCTCCTTTTGCATAGTAGGTAAGAAAGGAATATCGTCAAATAACAGCCTCTCCATATTAGATGGAATAAGATGTTCTATTTCCTTCCCTGGTCTGTGTAATAGTACGCGTTCAAGCTTCCCTATTTCCGTCGTGACATGAAGACTCTTTCTCGTTTTCTCCAAACAAAGACCCCCTTGACTTCCCTATTCTTTCCTTTTAGTTTACCATAATATTTTTCCCATTTCTGGATACAACTTGAATTAAAGAGTCCAATTTATGTAAAAACGAAAATACGCTATATTGACATAAAAATATGTGGTAAACTAATCACAGTTTTTCCTTTGTATAAATATACAGATGAAAGCTGTATGAGCGACCTGTTTTCAAGGAAATTTCATAACCTAGCCAAATTGTTGAATATTTATGAATATTTTTATTTTGGTAAAGCGTTAAAAAATGATTGTTTATTTGGCTAAATTTTTTTACAATAACATTTGTATATTTTTAATGAAGGATAAGGAGAGGTTAAATTTATGTCAGCAAATGCTCAGGCACTAAATAATAAAAAGCATCCTCCCGGGCTCTACCTGCTATTCCTGACAGAAATGTGGGAAAGGTTCAGCTACTACGGTATGCGTGCCATCTTAATTCTATATTTAACAACAGAGCTTGTTAGCGGCGGTCTAGGAATTGACAGCTCAGTCGCACTAAGCATCTATGGTTTCTATACTGGGGCCGTTTATTTCACTCCGCTTGTCGGCGGATGGTTAGCAGACCGCTACTTAGGTCACCGTCTATCCATCACAATCGGCGGTACCTTAATGGCACTAGGGAATATTGCCCTTTTTGCTCACCAAAGCAGATTGGCCTTATTCATTGGATTGCTTTTATTGATCATTGGTAATGGTTTCTTCAAACCAAACATCTCTACATTGCTTGGAGATTTATATAAAGGGAATGAATCCCGCCGTGATGCTGGATTCACAATCTTCTACATGGGAATTAACCTCGGTGCATTCTTTGCTCCATTATTGATTGGTTTCCTTTCTGAAGACCTATTCGCTTCTACAGTGAACGGTGTTATGCACTACGGATTCCGTTACGGATTCTTGGCTTCTGCAATTGGTATGATTATCGGTCAAGTAATCTTCAACCTTTTAGCGAACAAATACCTTGGCGACATTGGTAAACGTCCTGCTACTATTGAAGTGGCAGACGGCAAGGAAATTAAAAACAACAAGCCGCTTACTCGCGGTGAGAAACAACGCACATGGGTTATTATCATCATCACTTGCTTTGTCGTGTTCTTCTGGGCTGGTTTCGAGCAAGCAGGAAGCTCTTTAACCCTTTATACAAAGGACTTCGTTGATCGTGAAGTATTCGGCTGGACGATGCCAATCTCTTGGTTCCAATCATTAAATCCATTCTTCATCGTACTATTGGCACCGGCTATTTCCGCCCTTTGGGTGAAGCTTGCAAACTCTAAACGCGGAGATATCCCAGTACCGACTAAGATGGCTATGGGTATGATTACACTAGGTTTAGGTTATATCGTTCTTCTATTCGCGGTATTCCAAACAGGTAACGATGCTGCGACAATGGCACAAAAAGCGAACATGATGTTCATCATCGTGACTTACTTGATGCACACACTCGGTGAGTTGTTCTTATCACCAGTTGGTCTTTCTTTAGTAAGTAGAATCGCTCCAGTGAAATTAGCTTCCTTGCTTATGGGTGTATGGCTTGCCTCTTCCGGTATTGCAAACATTCTTGCTGGGCAGCTTGCAGCGTTCACTCAATCACTTGGATACTTTGAAGTATTCGCCGTGATCGGCGGATTGGCAATCTTCTTCGGTCTATTGCTATTGGCATTGTCTAAGAAGCTTGTTGCTATGATGGAAACAGAATAATGGATTCTATA
>NZ_JBJEFJ010000202.1:0-4628 GCF_051873915.1 Pradoshia sp. | reverse complement strand
ATTAAAACGGGGTCATGATCACTTGCACGTCCATGCTCTTCCATAAAAGCCGCATTAATATGGACAATATCAACTGCTGTTCGTAAAGAAAGGTTTTTTGAGACTAGAATGTGATCGAGCACTTGTAAATTCCCTTGGTATGCATACGTGTAACGGTCAACGGAAGGGATAAGGTCAATCATATTTGTCATTTCCTTGCCTTTAAGGGTTTTGAGTGTTTGGGTGAATTCAAAGTCATTCATATCCCCAAGGGCGATAATATTAGCATTTCGATCCTTTGATTGTATATCCTTTATGAATTGGTTGACGATCGCTGCTATTTTGACACGCTGTTCTTCACTTGATAGGACGGCAGGCTGTGTCTTACCGAATAACGGTAAGTCTCCCCCTTTAGAATTGAAATGATTGGCAATCACGACCACCTTATCCCCATTAAAGGAAAACTGTGCGGCCAGCGGTTTACGGCTGCTCTTAAATGCAGCGTTATTCGGCTCTATGCGTCCAGGATTCAAGGTGAGTTTTCCGTTCTCATAACCGACTGCTTCATTTGCTGTTCCTTTTGGCGCATCGACAAGGGATACACGCTCTGGATTATAGAGGAAACCAACACGGATATTGGCACCAGGAGCACCGCCGTCCTCGTTATTATTTGGAGCGATATCGGTATAGGCATAAGTTGGACCGCCAAGTTCCTTAATCTGATCAATCAGTACCTGGTAGCTCATGCTGGCATCTGTATTTCCGCTGTTTGTGGCACCGTCATTGTCCTGAATTTCTGTCAGTCCAATAATATCGGGCTGATTTAAGTTTTCTGCAATAGCCTTGGCCAGCTTTGTCGTTTTCTCCATACTTGTTTTCGGCGAGAAGTTCTCGACGTTATAGGAGGCAACGGTTAACTTCTTCGCATGCTGCTTCAATTTCGTCTTTTCCTGCTTTAGTTTTCCTTCTTTTAAATCAGGCAGAGTTTCATGATCAGCGAAGATTCGGTAGTTGCTGAATCCATAGCTGACGACCCCTGTAATATCGCCAGTAAAGGAATCACCGGTTTTTGCCACGAAGCTGGAATCATCGATATCAATAATTAGCCGTTCTGGATTAAAGTCATCCTCCTTAATTCTCAGACCTTTAGCCAAAGTGTTGACCGGCGTGTACTTGGAGACAACATATAATTCGCCATAATCCTGTGGAGCAATTACCTTCGGTTTTGCAACCTTGACGAGCATGCCCTCCAGGCTTTCATAATAATCAATACCGTCCTGCCTTGGATCAAACTTTGTGAATTGATCATTGTCAATGATTTTTGTCGGTTGTCCTTTAAGCGGGCTGATTTCAACCGGCTTTGGCAGGGCTTGTCCTGTAGCTGTGACCGTTATGGAAGTAGCGTTAATTTCGGTGACAGGAAGGTCTGTCTTTAATTTTTCTGAATATCCTTCCAACACCCATTCCTTCACCTGTCCGCTTACTTTTACCGTATCTCCGGCAGATAGGCCGTGATTTCGTTTATAAACAAGAATTCCTTCTGATGTGGCCGGGTCGTTATCAGGCTTTAGTGACTGGATATAGACATTACTGGCATCAGCCACATATGTGACAACTCCCTCTACATTAGCAACATATTGATTCTCATAGGGAGAGTAGTGGGCTGCTCCTTGGATGTCATGTATTTCTAAGCCGTTTATGGCAATGTAGTACGTAAATGTTGCGATATCGCTATCCTTAAATCCATCAGCAATCACAACAGCTTTAATGGTTGTATCCTTCGTGATTTCGATAGGACCGGAATAGCGTGTACTATCTATAGTTGGCACAGTGCCATCTGTCGTATAATAAATCGCGCCGTTCTCCGTGTCTGATGTTAGCGTGATCGTTGTACCGGATGTGACGGCACCTGAAGGGACGGAGCTGACAGGTTCAGCCGCTTTTGGTGCAGGGTCTGATTCATCAACTAACGTAAGTGCCGTTGGGTTTTTTAAACCAGGTACGGTGAAATAGGCTTCAAGGGAACCTGTGACTTGAACTTTGCTTCCAATTTTTGTCGGGTTTGTCTGCAGGCCGAATTCGGCACGGAAGTTTGCTGGCAGTTGAACAGGCATCAGCTTAGATTTGTCCTTTTCATTTGGTGTATCAGCAAGGGCGAAATTGAAATCGTTGCCAAATGGCGCCTCGAAATCATAGCTGTTATTCCCGGTTGTATGAGCGACGATATACCCTTCAACGGTCGCAGAGCCAGAATTATTGGCAATCGCTTCAGCAACTGAAATAGGGGCTGCTGCATGAGAAACTGTGCTTGGAATTAGAATCGAAAAAAGGAAGAAAAAGAGTAAACTTGGCATGAAAAAACGTCTTTTGAAAAACGTCAGCATGTGACACGCTCCTTTATCATTTTTGTCAGTTCATCCATATACTACAAAATACGTAGAAGGCTAGATAGTGTGGGAAGTATCATCTTTTGACTGATAAATGGCAGTGATGCAGGCAGAAAGAACTAGTCGTCTTGTCTGGTTTACATAGAGAATAAAGACCATGTTTATGAGTGCTTAGTGCAAAGGAATCGGAATAAGCCTTAAAAGTGCAGCTTATGGACCGTATTTGGCAAGATAGGGAACAAATCCTGCGGTTTATCGATAGAGGTATGACATTACATAAAAACTTCCTTATTATTGGTATAGAGGAAAAACATAGGTGATATTGGAAGGGTGTTTGAGGGGATGAGACTTATCTTAAATATTGATAGGGGATTTAAGGAAAAGAAAGTGATCATTGAGGCACCTCATTTAGATGAAGAGGTGCAAGGAGTCATTAACGCTGTGCAAGAAAGGGAACATCCATTCTTGATAGGCAGGAAGGGGGAACGGCAGCATATCCTGCATGTTACAGATATTCATCTTTTTCATTCTGAGAAAGACCATGTGGAAGCTGTGACAAAGGAAGAATCTTTCATGATTCGTGAAAAACTGTATGAGCTTGAAGAGATGCTTCCAGCGAATCGCTTTATCCGTCTGTCAAAATCGGCTATCGCCAATTTATATGAGCTAAGCCATTTTGAGGCCTCCTTCAATGGAACTCTCTGTGTCCATTTTAAATCTGGTAGGAAAGAATATGTGTCGAGGACTTATGTTCCAGCAATTAAAGGAGCATTGCGAATGAATAGGAGGAAAACAAAATGAAGACGTTTATTTACCGCAGCTTAATAGGTGTTTTTTTTGGAGGATTCCTTCATGTTTTAATAATCAGTTTAGGAATTCTTCTTTCCCAGGCAGAGACCATCAATGCGGATTTATTTTTGAAGAATGCACTTGGGGTCATCATTTGTGCCTGGTTTTTTACAGTCAGTCCGATGTATTTTGAGATAAAAAAATGGAGTCTGCTTCAGCAAACGCTCCTGCACTTTATGACTGTCAGCACTCTTTTTTTCCTTCTTGCTTTCACAATTGGCTGGATTCCGATCTCTATGCCAATTATATTGAAGCAAATGGTGATATTTATCGCAATCTACCTGATTAGTTGGACAATTTTCTTTCTCTATTTCAAATATCAAGAAAAGGTACTGAATGAGCATTTAAAGCGATTGTAATACCCTAATTCCTATGAATAGTCAAAAAAAGACAAAAAACATACCGGAATTTTTCATACGGTGTATAATGAGGAGTGTGTCAGCTTGTTTGGCCAATTATTCAGTGGATTGAAATAGGAGGCAAGTACATGACGATTATGACAGAAACAATAATGGAGCTCATTTCAGTAGAGCAATGGGAAGAGGCCTATCCAATCATCACGCAATTGCGTACGAATCTAGATAAGCATTCCTATTTTGAATTAATGGATGAGATGAGAAAGGATGGCTATCGCTTATTCGCTTTTTATCGAGGTGAAGAGATGGCTGCAGTCATTGGCATAAGCGTACGTGTGAATTTCTATAATAAGCGTCATGTGATGGTGCATGATTTGGTAACAAACGAAGAGGAACGCTCCCAGGGCATTGGAGAGAAGCTTCTCGCTTTTATCCATGATTGGGCGAGAGAAAATGGTGCGAAGTATGTTGCACTTGAATCAGCCCTGCCACGAACAGATGCCCACCGGTTTTATGAAGAGAAGCTAGATTATGATAAATGGAGTTATTCCTTCAGGAAAGAATTGTAAATATCCTATGTAGACAATCGGCCCCATTTCGCCGATTGTTTTTTTATGTCCGGCCTGTCAAAAGGACTGCTTCCATATCATGGTCAAAGTCAGATTGGCACTGCTATTAGAAGGATTTGCAGGGAGAATGCGGACGACAATTGCCCCTGGTGAGAAGGTAACCTCAGGCCGGTGGGTAAGAGGGAGGCTGTTAATCAGTGCGATGACTTGATTCCTTTGTCCTCGCTGGGCAGCCTCCATTAATTGGCGGGCAAAGGTCGGATTGCTCTCGACTTGATTGGTGATGGTATAAAGATCACTAATCATTTCCTTAGATAAATTGGCGGAATTCACAAATACCTGTGTATTAATAGGCGGATATTGCTGTCTTTGCTCAAGATTCATGCTCATGTGACTCCTTTACTTGATTTGTCCTGTTTGGAACCATCGATTTATTCCGTTCATTCATATACCTATGCTGCGGGGCTCTTTTGGGTGATAATCATGAG
>NZ_JBJEFJ010000201.1:0-4634 GCF_051873915.1 Pradoshia sp. | reverse complement strand
CCGTTGCCTGGGAAAAGCATGGGCATTGCGTGTCTTACTCCATCTTTCTCCCGCCTTTATCCCACCCACCCTGAATGAGACACTGACTTCTCCCGCTTTTCCTGTACATAGCCTGGACCGTTCCTCCCGACAAAACAAAAAAATAAACCTCCCAATCATCACTTTGATTAGAAGGTTTATTCATTTGATTTTGTAATAGAATTTTTCATTTGTGCAGCCACTCTCTAGTACTGGCTTATTCTCCACAATGCCATCGTTCGGCCCGTCGAGGCACATTTTCGCTAATTGTCTATATTTCTCTGCACTGAATCTGGCTCTTATGACGATATTATCCACCAACTTGTAAATCCACTCCTTCTGTGTTTACGTAGGCACATTCGTTCATGGCTTCCTGGCTGACTAATCGTTCAATCCAGCATACGTATTCTATATTTTCGAGCTGTGCTGCTGCTGAATGATGCAGGATATATAAATATTGTTGATCCATGATGTCAAAGCGGCATGTATAGCTCCATAGGATAGATACTAGTAATTTATCCAAATGATGGTAAGTGTAAACCACAATATTCTTCTTTTTGAAGTTTACTGTAGATTCTTGATTCTCCATGTACGGTTTTCCTTTTTCGGCTGAGATTTGGGCAAGTCGCATCCATTCATCGGGTAAGGCGGCCCACTCGTATAAAGCCCAATTGATGCCGACTCCTTGCTTCTTGAATCCTTCTGCAGCGTATTTCTCTAGAAAATAGGCGATGGCACCTTCATAGTCAGCTCTTCCTGCATCCTCTTGATAAAAAAGAAAGAGCGTTCCTTTGCTGTGATCGCTGTAGAGGTCTCCTAACAGACGAAATCTTTCTTCCATGTTCAGATTACCAGGTTCTTCTGCTTCATTGCTGTCTTCGAGTTCAAGTTCAAATTGGAAAAGACGGAATCTTTTCAGGCTCCGAGTCGCGAGCGGTATGAATAAAAATAAGAGAATCCAAATCAGTAAAAACAAGAGCCCCTTTCCGACAATGCGGTTTGCCTCTGATGAGACAATATTGGTCATCATGGCGACAAACCATCCTTGGTCCATTGCCGGCATTTCATTAACTGTCAGTGCCTCAAATGGATTGAGAAAGACCTTGCGATAGGTGATGGCAAGAGAGGCCAGCGTCCAAAGCGCAATGACCATAATGCCAAGCTGATACAGACATATATACCCCTTCTTGGCTAGTAAACGAAATAAATTGATCGATTCCTTTAATCGAAACCATATTTTCATTACAACCAATTCCTTTATCGGGATTTTTTTAGACAAAAAAGGCCGCTTCTTCTTGTTAGACAAGATGCGGCCTAATGTGTGACAAGCAGCCTCCCGTCCATGGAGAGGCTGCTTTTGAACCGAATTGTTTTATTGGACTCGAGGGAATCCGAAGCCAGAGGCATAATCATCGCCAACTGCGGCGCCAACTCCACCCAAAATGTCATTGGCTTTCGCCCTGTTTTGAAGCACAGTGCGAACTTGGTTTGCTGTATATCCAGTGTTAGACGCCCAGATTTTCGCAGCTAAGCCGGAAACATGAGGCGTTGCCATGGATGTACCGCTGATTGTGTTGTATCCGCCTGTATACCAAGTAGATTCAACAGCTGAACCAGGAGCAGAGACTTCAATATCTTTCACGCCGATTACATAGTCACCGTCTGTGTTCGGATTTCCGCGGGAAGAATAATTTGCCACACGGTATGTGCCATTAGCTTGTACATTTTCAAGGGCTGCTACTGCTACGACATTCGCAAGTGCACCAGGGTAGCCGATTGTATTGGCAGCAGAACCGCTGTTGCCTGCAGCCGCAATGATAAGAACCCCTTTTCCTTGTGCATACGTTACCGCGCTTGAGATCAAGGAATCATTTGCGCTAGAACCGAGTGACATGGAGATAATCAGCTTCGAACCTGTCGATGTGGCTTGGTCGGCCGCATGTCTGATAGCAGCTGCAATATCATCAGAATATCCAGAGCCGCTGTCCGTTAGAACCTTATAGGCCCATAGCTTCGCTTGTGGAGCAACACCATATACCCCTGTGCCTCCTCCGCCATTACCAAGAACGGTACCAGCTACGTGTGTACCATGTCCATTTCGGTCAGCACAAGAATTATTCACGTATGTGCTGCTAGTCGTAAAATCTTTACATTGCTCCACATTGGACGATAAATCCTTATGTGTTTTCAGAACACCTGTATCCAATACAGCGACCTTTATGCCGCTACCACCCGAAGTAGACGTTAGTGAACTATTATTATAAATGGCTTTTATTCCCCAAGGTACGCGAGTGGTAGGACTTGACGTTGCCTTTAATTGGTTGGTCGCGGCAATCTTGAATTCTGGTACTTTCTTGACTTCGATGTCATTATTTTTGACTAGCTTCTCATACTCTTTTTCAGAGACATCGACTGTAAAGCCTTGGCCGTTGAAATCATGATGGACACCCATATCTTTCTTCGCCTGTGCCCGTTCACTTTGAGATCCCTTAATAAGGACCCGGATTGTTTCCTTCTGAACTGACTCTTTCGGAGCCTTCCCCATTTCTGCTGCTGATGAGAAGGATGCTCCACTGAACACCATTGCCAAACTCAACACGACCGTACTGATTAATCTTTTTGACTTCATGTTTCCTCTCCTCTCACATATTTATTTTTGATGGCTCTCTTTGATGTAAAACTAGTATATTGATTATTTTTTTTCTTGGAAACGGAGCGATTTTACTATAATTCAAAAATGAATAGATTGAATTGTTAAAATGTTCTAAAATTTCCCAAATAAATAACACCATATTTCTACCATATTTTTACTTATTACATTATTTTTCAACAAATCTCTTGTTTTTCACCGTGGAAGAAGTACCAACCCGACCAAAAACAAAACAGGTGTTTGTGCCTATCATTTTTTTATTTTCCCAACAAAATTTATACATAAAAAAGCCGACTGCTTATGCAATCGGCTTTTCCCATGTATTCAGATACGATGTATTTAAGTTACCGGCGGCAAGATGGGCGCTTTCATGTTCATCTCTACTCCCCCTTATGTTCTTATTCCATATAAGTATATTGCAGCGCTTCTTTAAACTTTCCTTCTTTTTTATAATAATCAGCTAAAATTTTATTAACCGACCTAATATCTGTAAAGCTCAGCTCCTTATCGTATAAAAAAGGAAGGGTATAATCTTCTAAATATCGAATGGCTCTCTCCTCTTCCCCCTCCATCATGTATAAATAATAGTTCGGGAGAATTTGATAGATTTTCGTGTTTGATCGAGCAGCATTCTTTTTTAATTGGTCAAAGTTTTCTTTTGCCACAACATAATCCTCAAGATAATAAGATGTTTCTGCATAGGCATACAAGCTGACCATGTACGAGTAGGCATCATCTATCCCCGAATCCAATGCCTTCTTGAAGTAATCTCGTGCTTCTGCCAAATTCCCCATCTTCTGCTTCAAATACCCGATATTGTGATACGTGAGTGCCAGCATATCCATTTCTCCAAGAATCTCTGCATTCCGTTCGAGATGCTTATAGCAATCCAGCGCCACCTCATGGATATTAGAATCCGTATAACTGATTCCCATTATCATCAGCGTATGGAGCATTCGCTTAATATTATAGTCAGCTGTAAAAGAGGTCAAAGCATGCTTACCGTAAAAAATGGCGTAGCCCGGCTGTTCAATATGACATTTGACGAGAGCCAAATGATAGTACACATCACCAGAGGCATTGACACCCTCCCCTTGAGAAAGGACCAAATCATCCAAAACATCATTCGCTTGACGATACTTATTCTGGACAATCAAACAAATGGCATGATAGTAGTGAAATAGGTACAACTCTTGGTAGGAGAAATTCTTCTTATGCTTCTCAAGCCACTTATAATGCAGCTTCGCCTCCTCAATCTCGCGCACCAAAAGATAATACCTTAGCTTATAAAGCTCGTACAAATAGAGATGCGGCGTATAAGCAATAAAGCCTGACAGCTCTGAAAGCCGTTCATATAGTCCTCTTGCTTTATCTACCTGCAAATAATTGATATTATGGATCCACTCATCGAGCAGCTCCTCTATCATCCCATTCTTTTGTTGCACTTCCTTCAAATTCGCGCCAAGCCTATTCAAAAGCAAATCAATGGTTTGTTCATTCGCCTCCTTCCCATTATTCTCGATTTTGCTAAGATGAGGTACCGAGCAAATGCCTTCCACCAGTTCACTTTGTGTCATTCCCTGCTTTGTTCGATAATATTTAATCAGCGAACCAACATTCATGTCCCCACCTTCTTATCCTTATTTCCAATATTATACAACAAGCTTTCAACCCTTGCTATGAGTCGACTTTACTGATTTTTTTTGCTTAAAACAGGATTGATCTTTCTACAATATTGGACAAGCCCAAGTCGATTCTTTATTAATGGCAAAATCCTTAATATTATATAAAAATACTAAGACCTCCGATTTCTTTGCACACAAAAAAGCACCGCCCCCAGCATATCAATCAGGAGCGGCTTCTATACATTTCCCTTTAGGAGGTCATCGCGTACGATAACACCTTCATTTTAACATTAATGCGTTAAAGCGTAAACGACTTTAGTGAAAATTCACAATCTTGACAC
>NZ_JBJEFJ010000200.1:0-24848 GCF_051873915.1 Pradoshia sp. | reverse complement strand
TCTTCAAGCCCGCAGGTGGTTAGTAGAACCAATCGGGCACTTACGGACAGTTGAAACCCGCCCTATATGCTTCTTGATTTCCTTATGGGTTTATAGGAAGGGGATATACTGTCCGTTAGTGCGGGATAAAGTGAAACTTCCATCAGCGGGAGTTCTTCAAGCCCGTTTAGTGCGGGATAAATCGAACTGTATGGAAGATTGAATCTTTAAAGGACAGGCATTATCGAAAACAGACTTATGTTATAATGACTAGACGAGTATGAGAATGACTTTTGGGAGAGATTGATATGGAAGAGAATTCTCGCATGAAACAAGATAAATTCAGAACGCTTCTTCAACAGCTTCAGCTGACTGAAGATGCCGTCGTACAGCATTTTCATAACGCAGAAATTGAGAGAGTGGTCATAGAAAAGGTTGCCCGCAAATGGCATTTCTTCTTCAGCTTTGACCAAATCATTCCTTGCAGCGTATGGACACGCTTTACGACACAATTGATTCAATCCTTCTCACCAATCGCTTCTGTAGGGTATTCTGTAACGGTAAGAAATCCCTTGCCGTCAAAGGAATTAATTATAGAATATTGGAAGAATTGTATAGGAGAAATAGATGGCATCTCACCTGCAATCCTAGAGCTTCTTCATGGCCAAAGTCCTTCGGTTGAGGGGAATAAAATCATTATTAAGGCAAGGAATGAAGCAGAGGCAGGACAGCTGAAAAGAAAGTATGCCGGATTGATATCAGATGTGTATCAAGGCTTCGGCTTCCCGCCCCTTCAGCTGGATGCGGTTGTTGATTCCTCCATTTTCAGTGATGAGATGGAAATCTTCAGGAAGAAAAAGCAAGAAGAGGACGAAGCGAAAGCAATGCAGGCCGTTCAAGAGATGCGAAAAGCGGCTGAATCGAAGGATGATGCCCCAATTGATGATGGACCGCTTGTCATTGGGTATAAGATTAAGCCTGATGCGGATTTCAAGGCAATCGATGAGATTGTGGAGGAAGAACGCCGCATTGCCATTGAAGGATATGTATTTGATGCAGAGACACGTGAATTAAAGAGCGGACGGACACTGCTTACCTTCAAGATTACCGATTATACAAACAGTATCCTTGTAAAGGTGTTCTCTCGTGATAAAGAGGATGCTGTTCAATTGGCACGCGTGAAAAAAGGCATGTGGATGAGGGTGCAAGGAAGTGTGCAAAATGACACCTTCGTTCGTGACTTAGTCATGATTGCCAATGATATTAATGAAATCGCCGGCAAACAGCGTGTTGACCAAGCACCTGAGGGAGAAAAGCGTGTTGAGCTTCACCTTCATACACCGATGAGTCAAATGGATGCCGTTACTCCTGTCTCAGCCCTTGTTGCACAGGCAGCGAAATGGGGTCATCCGGCGGTTGCCGTCACCGATCATGCCGTTGCTCAGTCCTTCCCTGAGGCTTATTCAGCCGGTAAGAAGAACGGAATCAAGATTCTGTACGGGGTTGAGGTTAACTTGATTGATGATGGTGTGCCGATTGCCTATAACCCGCAGGATCTCGTATTAGAGGACAGCACCTATGTCGTTTTTGACGTTGAAACGACAGGTTTATCGGCCATTTATGACACAATCATTGAGCTTGCTGCTGTTAAGATGAAAAACGGAGAAATCATTGACCGTTTTGAGTCATTTGCCAACCCGCACCATAAGCTGTCTTCAACGACCATTAATTTAACGGGCATTACGGACGATCTTGTTGAAAATGCTCCAGAGGTCGATGAGGTACTGACAAAATTCAAGGATTGGGCCGGAGACAGCATTTTTGTTGCCCATAACGCAAGCTTTGATATGGGCTTCTTGAACATGGGCTATAAGAAGCTGAATTTCGGCAAAGCCGAAAATCCGGTTATTGACACGCTTGAATTAGCACGTTTCCTCTATCCGGATATGAAGAACCACCGCTTGAACAATTTGGCGAAGAAATTCGATGTCGAGCTCGTTCAGCATCACCGTGCCATCTATGATGCTGAAACGACCGGACATTTGCTCATGAAAATGCTGAAGGATGCTAATGAGAAAGGCATCGTTAACCATAATCAGCTGAATGACAATATGGGGAAAGGCAAGGCCTTCCAGCGGGCAAGACCATACCATTGCACCTTGCTTGCGCAAACCCAGGAGGGCTTGAAGAATTTATTCAAGCTTGTCTCCATCGCTCATTTGAATTATTTCTATCGTGTGCCGCGTCTGCCTAGGTCTATCCTGACGAAATACCGGGAAGGCATCCTAGTCGGTTCAGGCTGTGACCGCGGTGAAGTGTTTGAGAACATGATGCAGAAATCCTTTGAAGAGGCAGAGGAAGCAGCTGAGTTTTATGATTATCTTGAGGTACATCCGAAGGAGGTCTATGCGCCTCTGATTGAAATGGAGCTTGTGCGTAATGATAAAGCACTTGAATCCATCATTGCGAATATCGTGAAAATCGGCGAAAGACAAAATAAACCGGTTGTGGCGACGGGTAATGTTCATTATTTAAACCCGAACGATAAGATCTACCGCAAGATTTTGATTAACTCGCAGGGTGGTGCCAATCCGTTGAACCGCCATTCCTTGCCGGATGTTCATTTCCGCACGACAGATGAAATGCTCCGCGCGTTCTCTTTCCTTGGTGAGGAAAAAGCAAAGGAAATCGTTGTCTCCAATACACATAAGGTCGCAGATATGATTGAAGAGATCAAGCCAATCAAGGATGACTTATATACACCGAAGATTGAAGGAGCGGATGAAGAAATTCGTTCCATGAGTTATGGCAGGGCAAGAATGATTTATGGGGAGAACCTGCCGGAAATTGTTGAAGCACGACTTGAGAAAGAATTGAAGAGTATCATCGGCCATGGGTTCGCCGTTATTTATTTGATTTCGCATAAGCTTGTTAAGAAGTCGCTTGATGATGGATACCTCGTTGGTTCCCGTGGTTCAGTCGGGTCTTCCTTTGTTGCGACAATGACAGAGATCACCGAGGTAAATCCGCTTCCGCCGCATTATGTATGTCCGAAATGCAAGCAATCGGAATTCTTTAATGACGGTTCCGTCGGCTCTGGATTTGACCTTCCTGATAAGGAATGTCCGGATTGCCATGTGCCGTACATTAAAGATGGACATGACATTCCGTTTGAAACATTCCTAGGGTTTAAAGGAGATAAGGTACCAGATATTGACTTGAACTTCTCAGGTGAATATCAGCCGCAGGCCCACAATTATACGAAGGTATTGTTCGGGGAAGATTATGTGTACCGTGCGGGAACAATCGGTACGGTCGCAGAGAAAACAGCCTATGGCTATGTCCGCGGTTACGCTAATGATAATAATCTTCATCTTCGTTCAGCTGAGACGGATCGTTTAGTCAGCGGCTGTACAGGTGTTAAGCGGACAACTGGTCAGCACCCGGGCGGGATTATCGTTGTACCTGATTATATGGACATCTATGATTTCACCCCTATTCAATACCCGGCAGATGATAGTGATTCAGAGTGGAGAACGACCCACTTTGATTTCCACTCCATCCACGATAATATTTTGAAGCTGGATATACTGGGACACGATGACCCGACCGTTATCCGGATGCTTCAGGATTTAAGCGGCATCGATCCAAAGACGATTCCAACGGATGATCCGGAAGTCATGAAGATCTTCAGCTCGCCGGAGGTGCTCGGTGTCACGGAAGAGCAAATTAATTGTAAGACCGGTACGCTCGGCGTTCCTGAATTCGGGACACGATTCGTCCGCCAAATGCTTGAGGATACAAAACCAACTACATTTGCGGAGCTTGTTCAGATTTCCGGTCTATCCCATGGAACAGATGTATGGCTAGGCAATGCCCAGGAGCTCATTCAGGAGAATATTTGTAACCTGAGCGAGGTTATCGGCTGCCGTGATGACATTATGGTCTACTTGATCTACCAAGGGCTGGAGCCATCCCTTGCCTTCAAGATTATGGAGTCCGTTCGTAAGGGGAAAGGACTGACAGAGGATATGGAAGAAGAAATGCTTAAGAACAAAGTTCCGGCTTGGTATATTGGGTCCTGTAAAAAGATTAAATACATGTTCCCGAAAGCCCATGCCGCGGCCTATGTCCTTATGGCGGTTCGGATTGCCTATTTCAAAGTCCATCATCCGCTTCTCTACTATGCGGCATACTTTACAGTCAGGGCGGAGGATTTCGATATTGATGCCATGGTGAAGGGATCTCAAATGATTCGTTCCCGTATCGATGAGATCAACCAAAAGGGTCTTGATGCGAGCACGAAGGAGAAGAACTTGATGACGGTGCTTGAGATAGCCTTGGAGATGTGTGAGCGCGGATTCAGCTTCCAGAAGGTAGATTTGTACCGCTCAAGCGCAACAGAATTTATCATTGAAGGGAATACGCTGATCCCGCCGTTTAATTCGATACCAGGACTTGGTACGAATGCTGCCTATAATATTGTGAAAGCTAGAGAAACAGGCGAATTCTTATCCAAGGAAGACTTGCAGCAAAGAGGTAAGGTATCAAAAACTATCTTAGAATACTTGGATAATCATGGATGCCTTGAAAATATGCCAGATCAAAACCAGCTATCCTTGTTCTAGGAAAGGCACGGTTATTTGCAAATTCGATAACTTTATGTTATATTCAAGTAAGAATTACTGCTGATACGTATGTGCTAAAGAGTGGGGAAACCCACTCTTTCGTTTGTATTAGGATGATATTCAGTCGCATACATAGGCCGTAAAGGAGTGAAGGTATGAGCAAGAAAGTAACAGAGATCGTCGAGGAGATGGCTGCCCCGATCCTTGAAGAGTTAAACCTCGAGCTCGTGGAAGTTGAATATGTTAAAGAGGGCAGAAATTGGTTCCTTAGAGTGTATATCGATAAGGACGGAGGCGTGGATATTGAGGAATGCGGCCTCGTTTCTGAGAAGCTGAGTGAACAGCTGGATGAAAAGGACCCTATTTCCAATAATTATTTCCTAGAGGTTTCTTCACCAGGGGCAGAGCGTCCTTTGAAGAAAGACCAGGATTATATAAAGGCAATCGGCAAGAATGTCCATGTCAAAACGTATGAGCCGATTGACAATGAGAAAGAGTTTGAAGGCACCCTGAAGGATTTTGACGGTTCTCAGGTTACGCTTGAAATCAAAATTAAAACACGTAAAAAGGAACTTGTCATTCCCTATGATAAGATTGCAAAGGCAAGACTTGCCGTCAGCTTTTCATAAGGGGTAGATTTTAGGAGGGGATTAGTAAGATGAGTAATGAATTACTCGATGCACTGACCATTTTAGAAAAGGAAAAAGGCATTTCAAGAGATGTTCTTGTAGAAGCCATTGAAGCTGCTCTTGTATCAGCATACAAAAGAAACTTTAATCAAGCGCAAAACGTTCGCGTGGATTTCAATTTAATGAATGGATCCATGAGAGTGTTTGCTCGTAAAGAAATTGTGGATGAAGTATTTGACTCCCGTCTTGAAATTTCCCTTGATGAGGCTAAAGGCATCAATCCAAACTATGAGCTTGAAGATGTAGTCGAACTTGAGGTTACGCCAAAGAACTTTGGCCGCATCGCAGCACAAACAGCTAAACAGGTCGTCACACAGCGTGTCCGTGAAGCTGAAAGAGGAATCGTCTATAACGAATTCATTGATCGTGAAGAGGATATCATGACAGGCATTGTCCAACGTCGTGATTCTAAATATATTTATGTGGCTCTTGGCAAAACGGAGGCTTTGCTACCAGCAAATGAGCAAATGCCAAACGAAAGCTACCAGCCGCACGAGCGCTACAAAGTATTCCTGACTAAGGTGGAGAAAACATCTAAAGGGCCGCAAATCTTTGTATCCCGTACACACCCAGGATTATTAAAGCGCTTGTTTGAGCTTGAAGTGCCTGAGATTTTCGATGGTACGGTTGAAATCAAATCTGTTGCACGTGAAGCGGGTGACCGTTCTAAGATCTCCGTGTATTCTGATAATCCAGAAGTTGACCCGGTCGGTGCATGTGTTGGTCCAAAAGGGCAGCGTGTCCAAGCGATCGTCAACGAATTAAAAGGCGAGAAAATCGATATTGTTAAATGGTCTGAAGATCCTGTCGTATTCGTTGCGAATGCACTTAGCCCTTCTAAGGTGCTTGAGGTCATCGTGAATGAAGAGGAAAAAGCTACTACAGTTATCGTACCAGACTATCAATTATCACTCGCTATCGGAAAACGCGGTCAAAATGCCCGCCTTGCTGCGAAGCTGACAGGCTGGAAGATTGACATCAAGAGTGAAACAGATGCGCGTGAAGCAGGTATCTACCCTGTCGTGCGTGACAATGAAGAAGAAGAAATGGAATTCACCGGGTTCACATTTGGACTCGATGACGATAGTGAAGAGTAAAAAGTATTGGTGAGGTGATGATGGTGAACAACCGTAAAAAGATACCATTAAGGAAATGTATCGGCACCGGTGAAATGAAGCCAAAGAAAGAAATGATCCGGATTGTTCGTTCCAAGGAAGGAGAGGTATCAATTGATCCAACCGGGAAGAAATCCGGCCGTGGAGCCTATTTGAGCCTTTCTGAGGAAGCCATTAACGCTGCCAAAAAGAAAAACAGCCTGTCAAATCATTTAGATGCTGACGTGCCTGCTTCCATTTATGATGAACTATTGGAACTGGCGGCTAAGGAGAAAAAATGACGACAATGAACAAGAAGTGGATGTCCCTTTTGGGACTCGCATATCGAGCGAGAAAAGTTATTTCCGGGGAAGAATTGGTCATAAAGGAAATTCGTTCCAATCGGGCGAAATTGGTTTTATTATCAATGGATGCTTCTGTTAATACGGAAAAGAAAATCACCGACAAATGTCATTTTTACGGAGTGCCGCTTCGAAAGGTCCAAGATCGTTCCATGCTTGGAGAAGCAATTGGAAAAGAAGCGAGAGTGGTCGTCTCCGTACAAGATGAGGGATTTGCACAGAAATTAAACTCCTTGCTCGATTAACTAATTCGGGGGTGAAGGAATGGGTAAAGTACGTGTATATGAATATGCGAAGAAGAACAATGTGTCTAGTAAAGTAGTGATTAATAAACTGAAGGATATGGGGATTGAGGTCTCGAATCACATGACGGCCTTGGAAGATAATGCAGTTGAAAGGCTTGAAAAGCTGTTCAATCCTGCATCATCAAAGTCCCAGTCTTCTCCAGCTGCTCAAACTAGAGACAATCAACACCAGAACCAAAACCGAGTGAATCAAAACGGGCAGCAAAAAAAGCCGCAGACAAATCGAAGCGGCCAAGCAAATACCAGACCTGCAGCGAGTGCAGCACAAGGTCAAAGGCAAAACCAATCTGGGGGAAGAAACAACCAGAATTCAACAAATAATAATAATACAAAGAATAAACCGGCAACTAAGGGTAATGAAGGGAAAAAAAGCGTGCAAGATAATCAAAGAAGAGGAAACTTCAAAAATAACAGAAATAATAAAAATAAACGTGGCAATCAACGTCACCAAAATAAATCACAGCATCAGCCAACTCCAAGGAAAGAACGTGAATTACCAGAAAAAATCACGTTTACAGAATCACTTTCTGTCCTTGAACTAAGTAAAAAAATTCACCGTGAGCCGAGTGAAATCATCAAGAAATTATTCATGCTTGGTGTAATGGCAACCATTAACCAAGAACTGGATAAGGACGCGATTGAATTAATCTGTGCAGACTACGGTGTAGAAGTAGAAGAAATCATCAAAGTCGATGTTACTGACCTTGAAGCGGTCATTGCAGACGATGAAAATCCAGAAGAAAATACGGTGGAACGCCCAGCAGTCGTTACGATTATGGGACACGTTGACCATGGGAAAACAACCTTGCTTGATGCCATCCGTAATACAAAGGTAACGGAAGGCGAAGCAGGCGGTATTACCCAGCATATTGGTGCCTACCAAGTAGAAGTAGACGGCAAGAAGATTACCTTCCTTGATACACCAGGACACGCCGCCTTTACTACGATGCGTGCACGTGGTGCTCAAGTAACAGATATCACGATTATTGTCGTTGCAGCAGACGATGGTGTTATGCCGCAAACGATTGAAGCAATCAACCATGCAAAAGCTGCAGAAGTGCCAATCATCGTTGCTGTCAATAAAATGGATAAAGAAGGTGCCAACCCTGATCGCGTGAAACAGGAATTGGTGGAAAATGGCCTAGTACCAGAAGAGTGGGGCGGGGATACTATCTTTGTTCCGATGTCTGCTAAAAAAGGCGAAGGAATCGATCAATTGCTTGAAATGATCTTGCTTGTCAGCGAGGTAAATGAATATAAAGCCAATCCTAATCGTAAAGCAATCGGTACCGTTATTGAAGCAGAGCTTGATAAAGGCCGCGGTTCAGTAGCGACACTGTTGGTGCAAAATGGAACACTTCGCGTTGGTGATCCAATCGTTGTCGGCGATACGTTCGGTAAAGTACGTGCAATGGTCAATGATTTAGGCCGCCGTGTGAAAGAAGCCGGCCCATCTACTCCAATTGAAATCACTGGATTGAACGAAGTGCCGCAAGCAGGCGACCGCTTTGTTGTCTTTAGTGATGAGAAGACTGCTCGTCAAGTCGGGGAAGCTCGTGCACAGAAACAATTGCTTGCTTCTCGTAATGAAAGCTCCCGCGTGACGCTTGAAAACTTGTTTGACCAGCTTAAACAAGGGGAAGTTAAAGAAATTAACATCATCGTTAAAGGTGACGTACAAGGCTCTGTTGAGGCTGTAGCCGCTTCTCTTCAAAAGATTGAAGTAGAAGGCGTGAAAGTGAAAATCATCCATGCTGGTGTAGGGGCGATCACTGAATCTGATATCATCCTTGCAGCTGCATCCAATGCGATTGTCATCGGATTTAACGTTAGACCTGATGCTAACGCAAAACGCGCTGCTGAATCTGAAAAAGTGGACGTACGTCTTCACCGTATTATCTATAAAGCGATTGAAGAGATTGAAGCTGCGATGAAAGGGATGCTTGACCCTGAATATGAAGAAAAAGTCATCGGGCAAGCAGAGGTTCGCCAAACGATTAAAATCTCTAAAGTCGGTACGATTGCCGGAAGCTATGTGACTGACGGTAAAATCACGCGTAACAGCGGAATCCGCCTTATTCGTGAAGGAATCGTTATCTTTGAAGGAGAGCTAGATACGCTTAAACGCTTTAAAGATGATGTGAAAGAAGTCGCTCAAGGCTATGAGTGCGGTATCACAATCAAGAACTTCAATGACATTAAAGAAGGCGACGTTATTGAAGCCTATGTCATGGAGGAAATCAAACGAGCATGATTGGCGCCGCAGAATGTGAATGTCTGATTCCTGATGTGCATTCATTAAAGGAAAAGAGAGCAGTTCTGCAAAGGGTCATCACCCGTTTGAAACAAAAATTCAACGCTTCTGTTGCAGAAGTGGACTTTCAGGATACATGGCAGCGAACGGTGATCGCCATCGTCGTTGTCTCCTCCTCTAAGGTCTCTACGGAAAGGGAATTACAAAGAGCTATTGCTTATTTGGATTCTTTCCCGGAAATCGAACGTACAGTTACATCAATAGAATGGTTTTAAAAGAGGTGAAAATATGAGCCTTAGATCGACCCGTGTTGGGGAACAAATGAAAAAAGAACTTAGCGATATCCTTGGTCGTAAGCTAAAAGACCCGAGGGTAGGATTTGTGACGGTCACTGATGTTGAAGTATCAGGCGATCTTCAGCAGGCAAAAGTGTATATCTCTGTTTTGGGAGACGCTGAAAAGAGAGAGGATACGCTTAAAGGCCTTGAGAAAGCAAAGGGATTCATCCGCTCCGAGCTTGGACAGCGTATTCGTCTGCGCAAGACGCCGGAATTGCTGTTTGAATTCGATGAATCCATCGATTATGGAAATCGAATCGAAAGCCTTCTCCACCAAATTCATAAAGAAGAGAAGAATGAGGAAGAGTAGGATAGACATTTATGTCTATCCCTTTTCTGTGTGAGCGAAATTTTTTATGGAAATGATGTGATGAAGTGAGTGAATTAAATGGAATTCTCATTTTGAATAAGCCGGCAGGAGCGACCTCCCACGATTGCATTATTAAGGTGAGGAAGATTCTCAAAATGAAAAAGGTCGGACATACAGGGACCCTTGATCCCGATGTGACAGGTGTTCTGCCAATCTGCCTCGGAAAGGCTACACGGGTTGCAGAGTATATTACCGATGCCGGAAAGGAATACATAGGGGAAGTAACGCTTGGCTGGTCTACAACAACGGAGGATGCCTCAGGCGACATTGTCAGCGAGAAGAAAGTGGACAGGGTGATTAAGCGTGAAGAGATTCTAGCCATTTTCGACTCCTTGACAGGGGAAATTACGCAGACACCCCCCATCTATTCAGCGGTGAAGGTGAATGGAAAACGATTGTATGAGTATGCGTTAAAAGGCCAGGAGGTAGAGATCCCATCAAGAAAGGTGCGAATCTATGAGATAGAGCTTCTTGATGACAGAGATGTGTTCGAAGGGGACTCCATCTCGTTCAAATTCCGTGTCGCTTGCGGAAAAGGAACGTATATCCGAACCTTATCCTGCATGATTGGTGAACAATTAGGCTTTCCCGCACATATGTCTAAATTAGTCCGTTCGAGGTCGGCGCGCTTCACACTGGAGGATGCCATCAGCTTAGAGCGCTTGAGCGAACTAGCAGAAAATGGGGAAGTCCAGAGCGTTTTAAGACCTATTGAAGAAGGAATCGTGGACCTGCCAAGGCTTCAGGTGTCTCCAGACATTGCCTCAAGGGTTCAAAATGGCGCTGTTCTGTCTGAACGCGATCTCCTGGCAGGGGAAATACAAAGTCCTTTTGCGGTTTTGAATGAACAGGAAAAACTCTTGGCTGTCTATCAGCATCATCCGGAGAAGAAAGGGTTATGCAAACCTGTTAAAGTTATACCAAATGTATAGTAAACTATTGGTGGAGACTAGATAAAAGGGGAATCATTATGCAAATAATCAAGATTCATCATCCCCATACATTTAAAGGGGATGAATTTCCCCCGTTAGCCATTGCCCTTGGCTATTTTGACGGTGTTCACACAGGGCACCGCCAAGTCATACAAACGGCTATAGAAGCGGGAAAGGAAAAAGGACTTCAGACGGCTGTCATGACTTTTGACCCTCATCCGTCCGTTATATTAAATAAGGAAGTCAAGCATGTCAGACAGTTAACGCCCATGAATGAGAAAGTGGCTCTCATCGAGCAAATGGGGATTGATTATTTATTTATCGTTCATTTTACGAAGGAATTTGCAAGCCTGAGTCCGGAGGCTTTCGTGAAGGAATATTTAATTTCCTTGAATGTGAAGCATATCGTGGCTGGATTTGACTATACGTATGGGCATCGCGGCAAAGGGACAATGGAAGACCTCCCAATGTATACACATGGACAAATCGCTCAGACGATTGTTTCCAAGCAGGAGCTTGACTCCGAGAAAATAAGCTCAACAAGAATACGCAAGGAGCTTATAAGCGGGAATGTGGAAGAGACGGCACGCCTCTTGGGAAGACCATTCAATGTGAAGGGACAGGTGGTTGACGGGGAGAAGAGAGGGCGTCTGCTCGGCTTTCCGACAGCCAATGTGGAAGTCGACCCTGATTATTATTTGCCTGGTGTGGGTGTGTATTGTGTACGAATGCTCGTAAAAGGAGCATGGCATAATGGCATTTGTAATGTAGGGTACAAGCCGACCTTCCACTCTGAGAAAGAGGAGATTCCGACCGTTGAGGTCCATCTATTAGATTTTGAGGATCATATATATGGTGAGGAAGTCACTGTTAAATGGTGTACACGAATTCGTGATGAGAAGAAGTTTGAAGGTCTCGATGCCCTCATTGCCCAGCTGGAGCAGGATAAAAGGTTTGCAGCTGAATATTTCGAAAACTTTTAAGCACTTGCTTTTTCAAGCAGATAGTAGTATTCTAGTAAACGTATCAAATGAACCTTTCCTTGGCAGTGCGCATCACCAACGCCCGCTCAGGAACAGGGGATTGAAAAATTAGGAGGTGAATTAGGATGGCATTAACGCAAGAGCGTAAAAATCAGATCATCAATGAGTACAAAACTCATGAGAGCGACACTGGGTCTCCAGAAGTTCAGATCGCTGTCCTTACTGAACAAATCAACACTTTAAACGAACACTTACGCACACACAAGAAAGATCACCACTCTCGTCGTGGCCTTTTGAAAATGGTAGGTAAACGTCGTAACTTACTTACTTATTTGCGTAACAAAGACGTTACTCGTTATCGCGAATTAATCAACAAGCTTGGTTTACGTCGATAATCTACTCAGAAAAAGCGGGATTTATCCCGCTTTTTTGTTATACATAGAGGGTAATGAACCACTTTGTGGACACTTTAGCTTTTTAAACTGGGCAACAATAGAGTATACTAATAGTAATTTGGTGTTAAAATCCCACTTTTGTCTGTCAAGGACAAGATATTAGGATAAATTATGCAAGCTTAACGCAGTAGAGAGGAGTAATAGAAGAAATGGAGCAAACAAAACGCACATTTTCTTTAGATTGGGCAGGCCGTCCATTGACGGTTGAAATTGGCCAATTAGCAAAGCAGGCTAATGGCGCTGCCTTAATTCGATATGGCGACTCGGCAGTATTAAGTACAGCCGTAGCGTCAAAAGAACCAAAAAATATTGATTTCTTCCCATTAACAGTAAGTTATGAAGAGAAATTATATGCAGTAGGGAAAATCCCGGGAGGATTTATTAAACGAGAGGGCAGACCAAGTGAAAAGGCTGTTTTAACAAGCCGCTTGATTGACCGCCCGATTCGCCCTTTATTCGCAGATGGATTCAGAAATGACGTCCAGGTTGTCAGCATGGTCTTATCTGTCGATCAAGACTGTCCGACTGAGATGGCCGCTATGTTTGGTTCTTCTCTTGCTTTATGTGTATCAGACATTCCGTTTGAAGGTCCGATTGCAGGAGTCATTGTCGGCCGAGTAGATGGCAAATTCGTTATTAACCCAACGATTGAACAGCTTGATAAGAGCGATATTCACCTGACTGTTGCAGGAACGATGGATGCTATCAACATGGTTGAAGCCGGCGCAGATGAAGTTCCGGAAGAAACGATGCTAGAGGCGATTATGTTCGGACATGAAGAAATCAAGAAATTGATTAAATTCCAACAGGAAATCGTTGAGGCAGTCGGTAAAGAAAAACGTGAAATCGTCCTTTATGAATTAGATGCTGCATTGGTTGATGAAGTCAAAGGCATGTGTCTAGAGGAGATGAACGGTGCCGTTCAGGTACAGGAAAAACATGCACGTGAGGATGCTATTTCCGCTGTGAAAGAGAAGGTCCTTGCTGTATTTGAAGAAAGAGAAGCAGATGAGGATACGCTGAAACAAGTAAAAGAAATCCTCAGTAAATTAGTAAAAGATGAAGTTCGCCGTTTAATTACGGAAGAAAAGGTTCGTCCAGACGGAAGAAATCCAGAAGAGATTCGTCCGCTATCATCTGAAGTCGGCCTCCTGCCTCGTACACATGGTTCAGGTCTCTTCACACGCGGACAAACACAGGCGCTTTCCATCGCAACGCTTGGTGCTCTTGGAGACGTTCAAATTCTTGATGGCTTAGGCTTAGAAGAATCCAAACGATTCATGCATCATTATAACTTCCCGCATTTCTCTGTCGGTGAAACTGGACCAATCAGAGGACCAGGCAGACGGGAAATTGGTCATGGTGCATTGGGAGAAAGAGCTCTGGAGCCGGTTATTCCTAATGAAAATGATTTCCCGTATACCATTCGTCTTGTATCTGAGGTACTTGAATCTAATGGTTCTACATCACAAGCAAGTATTTGTGCGAGTACGCTTGCCCTTATGGACGCAGGTGTACCGATTAAAGCACCGGTTGCCGGTATTGCAATGGGCCTTGTTAAACAAGGTGAGCATTATACCGTCCTATCTGATATTCAAGGTATGGAAGACCATCTCGGCGACATGGACTTTAAAGTGGCTGGAACGAAAAAAGGTGTTACAGCCTTACAAATGGATATTAAGATTGCTGGACTTACCCGTGAGATCCTCGAAGAAGCTCTCATGCAGGCTCAAAAAGGACGCAACCATATTCTTGAACATTTAATGGGTACACTTGACCAGCCGCGTAATCAGCTTTCCCAATATGCTCCGAAGATCTTGACTATGACAATCAAGCCGGATAAAATCCGCGATGTCATTGGACCAAGCGGTAAGCAAATCAACAAAATTATCGAAGAAACTGGCGTTAAGATTGATATCGAGCAGGATGGTACAGTCTATATCGCTTCTACCGACCAAGAGATGAACGAGAAAGCGAAGAGCATCATTGAAGATATCGTGCGTGAGGTAGAAGTTGGCCAAATGTATTTAGGTACCGTCAAGCGCATTGAGAAATTCGGCTGCTTCGTTGAAATCTTTAAAGGAAAAGATGGTCTTGTTCATATTTCTGAACTAGCTGAAGAACGTGTCGGCAAAGTAGAGGATGTCGTGAAGATTGGCGACGAAATTCTTGTTAAAGTTACAGAAATCGATCGACAAGGCAGAGTAAATCTTTCAAGAAAAGCAGTATTGAAAGAGCAAAAAGAAAAAGCAGAACAGCAGTAAATGCAATTGACGGCTAGGAGACATATGTTTCCTAGCCTTTTCATTCATCCTATGAAAGTGAATAGCTGCTTATACGCATTCTATAGAGACTGACTAACAATATCGCTGCCAAGCTATTCTCCCGCATAGAAAGTTCTAACATGTCCACCTCCCTCATACATTTTCCTTATAGGGGGGAGAACGTGTTGAATAAAAAATTGTCGCAATTTCTTGCAATATGTGCCATTGGCAGTTTATCATGGGTGTTGGTGCAAAATTCATGGACAGAAAGCTATCTGACAGGAATGAAAAAAGAATCATCTGTCCCTGCAGCTGCTGTTCAAGACCGTTTGCATGAAGAAATCCAGCAGGCTGCAGAGAAATATAGCGAAAAGCCAGTGGATGCTGTTGTCGATCGCGTTTGGAAAAAGACACCCGGGTATAATGGAATAGAGATAGATGTTGATAAATCCTATAAAAAAATGAAAGCAAAGGGTAAATTCAAGGAGAATATGCTTGTCTTCAAAGAAATAGCCCCCTCTGTTCATTTACAGGATTTGCCGCCATCACCGATTTACAGAGCAAACCCTAATAAACCTTCCGTTTCTTTTATTATCAATGTGGCATGGGGGAACGAATACATAGACTCAATGTTAGACACATTAAAAAAGCATCATATTAAGGCAACATTTTCCCTTGAAGGACGATGGGTCAAGAATAACCCGGAAATGGCTAGAGCCATTGCGAAAGAAGGTCATGAGCTTGGCAATCATTCCTATACACATCCTGATATGCAAAGGCTCTCCATGCAAGCTGCGGTGAAGGAAATCGTGGATACGAACAAGGTCATCGAGGAGGTCACAGGGACCAAGCCGGCATTGTTTGGACCGCCGAGCGGAAGCTTTAACGATACGACTGTCAAAGCTGCAGCAAGTGTGGGAATGGAAACCATTCTTTGGACAGTGGATACGGTGGATTGGAGAAAACCGACACCTGAGGCCTTAATCAACAGGGTAGTTCCCAAGCTTCATAACGGAGCTCTAGTACTGATGCATCCGACTGACTCGACAGCAAAATCACTCGAGACATTAATCACATCTATTGAGAAAACCTATGTGATCGTTCCTGTCGGAGAGGCACTTTTGGAGGATAGAATCAGACGATAAGGGTGTTTCTTGATGATTGGGTAAATATTCTCTTATTTAGGGTGGAATGTTTATACATAATGGGTATGTTTATAAGAAGAGCAACATGAATAGGAGGAAGAATCGTTGATAACTAAATATACATGTCAAAATGGCGTTCGCGTAGTATTAGAACCCATCCCGACAGTTCGCTCAGTAGCGATTGGAATATGGATTAAAACGGGCTCACGAAACGAAGGCCCGATTAATAATGGTATTTCCCATTTCTTGGAGCATATGTTTTTCAAGGGGACAACTACACGTACAGCGAAAGAAATTGCTGAATCATTTGATCGTATCGGCGGGCAAGTCAATGCCTTCACATCCAAGGAATACACATGCTATTATGCGAAGGTGCTCGATGACCATGCTGACTACGCACTTGATGTGCTTGGTGATATGTTTTTCAACTCTACCTTCGCTAAAGAAGAACTGAAAAAAGAAAAGAATGTCGTATGTGAAGAAATCAAAATGTATGAAGATACACCAGATGACATCGTGCATGATTTATTGAGTCAAGCTGTTTTTGAGAAGCATCCGCTAGGGTATCCGATACTCGGAACAGAAGAAGTGCTTGATACGATTACGACAGATACATTAAAGCAATATGTTTACGATCACTATACCCCTGATAAGGTTGTCATATCAGTTGCCGGTAATGTAACGGAGGCTTTCGTCAAACAGGTAGAAGCCCTGTTTGGACATTATGAAGGCGGAAAGGCAAGACCGGAGCTTGAGAAGCCGTCCTTCCATGCGAATAAGCTCGTCCGTAAGAAAGATACGGAACAATCACATCTTTGTCTAGGCTATAATGGCTATGATGTTGGCCATGAGAATATCTACAGCCTCATAATCTTAAATAATGTACTCGGGGGCTCTATGAGCAGCCGTCTCTTCCAAAGCGTGCGTGAAGAGCGCGGACTTGCCTACAGCGTCTACTCTTATCATACTTCGTACCAGGATAATGGTCTTGTGGTCGTATACGGCGGAACAGGAGCGAATCAGGTGAAGGAGCTGTTCACCACCATTCAATCTACATTGGATGTTCTCTCAAACGAAGGCATTACAGCAAAAGAATTAGAGAACTCTAAAGAGCAGCTTAAGGGCAGCTTAATGCTAAGCCTTGAAAGCACGAACAGCAGAATGAGCCGTAATGGCAAAAATGAATTATTATTGGGCCGTCACCGCTCGCTCGATGATATCATTGAATTAATCGACAAGGTTACAATCGACAGTGTAGATCAATGTATTAATGATGTGTTCAAGGGTCCTTATGCGGCAGCTCTCATTGGTCCGCAGGATACATGGAATTTATAATCCGAAATATCAGCAGGCGCTGCAGGCTTTCATAAAGCCTTGCTGCCTGCTTTTTTGTGCTTGTCTAACGTTTTCCCCTGGATAAGGAAAAAAACCTTCTAAACAGGCTTGAACGCCATATAGATAGTTATATAGATCATCTGGCAGAAAGAAGGGAAAGCATGAAGCTGAGTGAATTAAGCGGGAAAGAAATCGTGGATGTGAAGCGCGCTGAAAGATTGGGTGTTTTAGGGCAGACTGATCTTGAAATTAATGAATTAACGGGTCAGATAACGGCTTTAATTATCCCCTCTGGCAAATGGTTTGGTTTCCGTAAGCAGGGCAATGAGGTGAGGGTGCCGTGGTCGCATATCCAAAAGATTGGCACAGATATGATTATCATTGATATTCCGTCAAATGGAGAATTTCAAGGAGAATAGAATGCAGCAGCCGAAAAAACGCCGAGGGGCGTTTTTTTGTTTGTCTATAAATAGCACCCCTTCAGGAAATGGTCATATGATGTGAGAGAACTATATGCACTTAGTGAAAGACTGTGTCAAAGCATGTTTCATTTGTATTGATAGATGACGGCTTCAAAGGGTTGAGAAGAAAAGCCATAAGACCTTTTGAAAAGCGGCGTCATCCATTTGGCTAAACACAACCAAACAAAGAAGAAGGTGAACCTCCTCCATGCTCACAGGGATGCAGATTGCTGTCCTTGGCGGAGATGCCAGGCAGCTTGAAGTAATTCGAAAGTTGACAGAATTGGATGCAAAAGTGTATTTGACTGGATTTGAACAATTGGCACATGCCTATACAGGGGCGGTGAAGGAAGGGCTTGAGGACCTGCCTGTAGGTGAGTTGGATGCAATCATTTTGCCGGTCGCAGGGACCAATATGGAAGGGAAAATTGAAACGATTTTCTCCAACAAACAAGTCGTTCTGACAGAAAGCTTCCTAAACAATACACCTGAGCACTGCACCATATATTCCGGAATCAGCAATGATTATTTAACAGAAGTCACTGCCAAAACAAACCGAAAGCTCATCCAACTCTTTGAAAGAAACGATGTAGCCATCTATAACTCCATTCCAACAGTTGAGGGTGCAATCATGATGGCAATCCAGCATACCGATTTTACCATTCATGGTTCAAATGTCATTGTGTTAGGTTTGGGCAGAACAGGAATGAGTGTGGCGCGAAGCTTTCATGCCCTCGGAGGTAAGGTCAAGGTTGGCGCCAGGAAAACAGAGCATATTGCCCGGATAACGGAAATGGGACTAACTCCTTTCTTTACGGCTGATTTAGAGAAGGAAGTAGAGAATGTGGATATTTGTATTAATACGATTCCGCATAAAATTATTACGGCCAATGTCCTCGCCAAAATGCCTTCACGTACATTAATTATCGACCTAGCCTCAAAGCCTGGAGGGACCGATTTCCGTTATGCTGAAAAAAGAGGCATAAAAGCCATTCTGGCACCAGGATTGCCGGGTATTGTTGCTCCAAAGACAGCCGGAAAAATCCTGGCCAATGTCCTTGGACAGCTATTGTATGAGGAACATGAGATAGGAAAGGGGAAACAATCATGAAAATCAGCGGCAAGCGAATCGGCTTTGGTTTAACAGGCTCCCATTGTACTTACGATGAAGTCTATCCACAAATTGAAAACTTGGTAAATGAGGGAGCGGAGGTTATTCCTGTTGTGACCCATACCGTGAAAAATACAGATACGAGATTTGGAAAAGGAGAGGACTGGATAGCTAGAATTGAAAAGCTGACGAATCGTAAAGTCATTGATACAATTGTAGATGCAGAGCCTCTTGGTCCGAAGATGCCGCTCGACTGCATGGTCATTGCCCCAATGACTGGAGTTTCTATGAGTAAATTTGCCAATGCGCAAAATGATTCACCAGTACTGATGGCAGCAAAGGCGACATTACGTAATCACCGCCCAGTTGTACTTGGTATCTCGACGAATGATGCTCTTGGTCTTAATGGGGTTAATTTGATGAGATTATTGAGTACGAAGGACATTTTCTTCATTCCATTTGGCCAGGATGATCCTTATAAGAAACCGAACTCAATGGTGGCAAGAATGGAAAGCTTGATTGAGACAGTCGAACATGCGTTGGAGATGAAGCAAATCCAGCCAATTTTAATCGAAAGATTCTCCTGAAAACCGCGATAATCGACAAAAATATAGTATAATAGGTTTTTAAAAGAACTATTTGCTATCTGCTTTGAAAAATGTTGCTCTTTTTCGTAATGGATATGATAATAGTTGTGATAATTATTTAAATCTTTACTACAGATATAGTGCAAAATTCTATCTATAATTGCTCAAGGAAGGGGTAACAAACAAATGACGCAAAAACTATTCCATGTGGCTGTCGTAGGCGCAACAGGCGCAGTCGGACAGCAAATGATTGAGACACTCCAAAAAAGAAACTTCCCAATTGGGGAAATTAGTTTATTATCCTCTTCTCGTTCTGCTGGAAAAGAGATTGAATTTAATGGGAAAAAGGTTACTGTACAGGAAGCTCGCCCAGAAAGCTTTGAAGGCGTAGATATCGCCTTATTCAGCGCAGGGGGAAGCATCTCGAAAAAACTTGCTCCTGAAGCAGTTAAGCGCGGGGCAATCGTAGTTGATAATACAAGTGCTTTTCGTATGGATGAGAATGTACCGCTTGTGGTGCCTGAGGTGAATGAAGAGGACCTCCGCGGACATAATGGAATCATCGCCAATCCGAATTGTTCCACCATACAAATGGTAGCGGCACTAGAGCCGATCCGTCAGGCATACGGACTGAAGAAGGTTGTCGTTTCAACCTATCAGGCTGTTTCTGGAGCGGGTGCTGCTGCGATTGAGGAATTAAATAATCAGACAAGGGCAATTCTCGGCCAAGAGGAGCCAAAAGCAGAGATCCTTCCGGTTAAGGGAGCAGAGAAGCATTACCAAATTGCGTTCAATGCCATTCCCCAAATCGATGTCTTTACCGATAACGGATTTACGTTTGAAGAGATGAAGATGATCAATGAAACAAAGAAAATCATGCATATGCCGGAATTGAAAGTATCTGCCACATGTGTGAGATTGCCGATTGCAGTCGGCCATTCAGAATCCGTTTATATTGAAATTGACAAGGACGGAGTCACAGCTGAACAGATTAAGTCACTTCTTAAAGAAGCGCCAGGTATTGTCCTGCAGGATAACCCTGAAAATCAAGAATATCCGATGCCGGCTGATTGTGTTGGCAAGAACGATGTATTTGTAGGTCGTGTGCGGAAAGATTTGGATGAGGAGAAAGGATTCCATATGTGGGTCGTTTCCGATAATCTATTAAAAGGGGCAGCGTGGAACTCTGTTCAAATTGCTGAGAGTCTTGTTCGTTTAGGAATTGTCAACTAATGAATAGATGCGCCAGCCGAGCTTTTGCATAAGGCTCAGGGTTGGATGTTTTAAACCATTAATCAACAATGTATATCTGGCCTTTTTGATCTATGCCGTTCAAAAAGGCCGATTTCGAGGTGTAGAAATGAAAATAATCATTCAAAAATTCGGCGGTACATCCGTTCGTGATCCAAAAAGCAGAGAATATGCCTTAAATCATATAAAGAGCGGATTGAAGAAGGGGTATAAGGTTGTTGTAGTCGTTTCTGCCATGGGCAGAATGGGAGACCCTTATGCAACCGATACTTTGCTGTCTCTTGTCAATGGTCCGAGTACTCTTTTGAATGAACGGGAACAGGACTTGCTTTTATCCTGCGGAGAAGTCATCTCTTCGGTTGTTTTCACGAATATGCTTCTTCAAAACGGCATAAAAGCAACAGCATTGACTGGCGGACAGGCTGGGTTCCGTACCAGCCAGGATTATACCAATGCGAAAATATTGGAGATCGATACTGACAGGCTCCTAAATGAACTGGAAAATGCAGAGGTGATCGTTGTTACCGGCTTCCAGGGCGTTGCTGAAAATGGTGACGTCACGACGATTGGCCGAGGAGGAAGCGATACATCTGCGGCGGCTCTTGGAGCAGCTTTAGGAGCAGAATATGTAGATATCTTTACAGACGTAGAAGGTATCATGACAGCCGATCCGCGCATTGCAGAAAAAGCCCGCCCGTTGTCAGTTGTCACATATACAGAAGTGTGCAACATGGCTTATCAAGGGGCGAAAGTTATTCATCCAAGGGCAGTGGAAATTGCCATGCAGGCAAAAGTGCCAATGAGGATCCGTTCCACATATACTGATGGAGAGGGTACTTTGGTTACAAGCTATCCGAAGCACCGCCGCGGCAGTGATATTCAGGAGCGCCTTGTTACCGGAATTGCTCATGTCGGACAGATTACGCAGATTAAGGTACAAGCGAAGGAAGGTCAGTATGATCTGCAGTCTGAGGTATTCACAGCTATGGCGAATGCCAGAATCAGCGTGGACTTCATTAATATTTATCCGAACGGTGTAATCTACACGGTTTCAGACAAAGATGCTGATACGGCCATCTCTGTCTTGAAAGAACTTGGCCACGATCCGATTGTCGAGCCGAATTGTGCCAAGGTATCGGTTGTCGGCGCCGGAATTACGGGTGTGCCTGGTGTGACGGCAAAGATTGTGACCCCATTATCGGAGAGAGGAATCCAAATCCTGCAATCTGCTGACAGTCATACGACCATCTGGGTTCTAGTAAAGGAAAAGGACCTGGTTGAAGCCGTTAATGCCCTGCATCATGCATTTAATCTCCATCTTGAGGATGAAAACACAATCGATTGGGCAGTCGATTACTGAGATAATTTTTAATTTTAACTAAAGGGAGTGGAAGTATGGGTCTATTTGGCCGCGTATCCACAGCGATGGTTACCCCTTTTGACAACAAAGGGAACATCGACTTTGCTAAAACAGCTAAATTGATTGATTACTTAATTGAAACAGGCAGTGATTCACTTGTTGTGTCTGGCACAACAGGGGAATCTCCGACTTTAACGACAGAAGAGAAGGTTGCATTATTCGAGTATGTCGTGAAGATTGTCAATAAGCGTGTACCGGTCATTGCCGGTACTGGAAGCAACAATACGTATGCGTCTATCAGCTTAACGAAGAAAGCCGAAGAGGCTGGAGTGGACGGGATTATGCTCGTCGCTCCGTACTATAACAAGCCAAGTCAGGAAGGGCTGTACCAGCATTTCAAGGCAGTCGCTGAATCTACAAGCCTTCCAGTGATGGTTTATAATGTACCGGGCAGAACGGTGACAAATATTTCTCCGGAAACAGTCATTCGTCTTTCAGAAGTGCCGAATATTAAAGCGGTTAAAGAAGCCAGCGGGAATTTCAATGCGATGACCAAAATCATCGCCAACACACCTGATGATTTTGATTTGTACAGCGGGGATGACGGGTTAGCGTTGCCGGTGCTTGCTATCGGCGGTGCAGGTGTCGTTTCTGTTGCCTCTCACATTATCGGTCGTGATATTCAGGATATGATCCAGAAATTCCTTTCTGGTGAAAAGGAAGAGGCTGCAAAGATCCATCAGCGCGTTCTTCCAATTATGGAAGGGCTGTTCATGGCGCCTAGCCCGGCACCTGTCAAGACGGCCTTACAAATAAAAGGAATTGACGTAGGATCCGTTCGTCTGCCTCTTGTACCTATGAATGAAGTGGAAAGAAACACGCTTATTCAGTTATTGAACACACTGTAAGCTTGTCAGTTTCCTTTTAGTTTCTTATGGACAAAAGCCAATCCAGCGGGGTTGGCTTTTGCCTTATATTTATCATCTAGTCATACATACCAGCAGTAAAAGAGTCGTTTCAATTGATTGATTTATTGAAAAAGTCCGTCTGGGTAGCGCAAGGAAACGGATTTCGGTTATAATGGTTTCAATTGGAAATGGACGAGCAGTTAATACAGGAGGAACTAAATTGGTAAAACAACTAACACAAAACATAAAAGTAATCGCCCTAGGCGGTGCGGGGGAGATTGGCAAGAACATGTATGTCATCGAAGTAGATGAGGATATCTTCGTTCTTGATGCCGGATTAATGTTTCCGGAAACAGAGATGCTCGGTATCGATGTAGTCATCCCTGACATTACTTATTTAATCGAAAACAAAGAACGTGTCCAAGGTATATTCCTTTCTCATGGACATGAGGACCATATTGGCGCTTTACCATACATCATTGAGGTGCTCGATGCCCCTGTGTATGGGACAAGGCTGACAATCGAATTGGCGAAAGCCAAAATTGAGGAAATCAAAGGAAGAGTAGATGTTGAATTTGAAGTGGTGGATTCTAACACGGCACTTCGTTTTGCGACATCGAGAATAACCTTCTTCAAAACGAATCACAGTATACCGGATTCTGTTGGTATCTGCATCGATACAAAAGAAGGAGCAATCGTATATACAGGTGATTTTAAATTTGACCAAGCTGCTCAAGGACCATATAAAGCCGAAGTAGGTAAGATGGCGGCAATTGGAGAAGCAGGGGTTCTTTGCTTGCTGTCTGACAGCTCAGGCGCTGAGAAGGTCGGTTTTACGCCGTCTGAATCCCTTGTAGCTGCGCAAATGTCAGATGAGTTCTATAAGGCAAAAGGCCGTATTATTGTTGCCTGCTATGCATCCAATGTTAACGGATTGCAGCAAGTGTTCAATGCAGCGCGGGACAACGCCAAGAAAGTAGCGGTCGTCGGTAAATCCATGCAAAAGGTGCTCGATATTGCCCTTCGCTTCAATTACTTAGAAGTAGCAGAGGAAACACTTATCCCGGTTGATCAGCTTGAAGGCTATAATGACAATGAGATTGTTATTCTCGCTGCCGGTCTTCAAGGTGAGCCGTTTGAAGCTCTGCAGAAGATGGCTAAGCATGCGCATAAGCAAGTGAACATTAAACAAGGTGATACGGTATTGCTTGCGGCGAATCCTCTTTATGGGGGAGAGCTGCTCATGTCAAGAACGATTGATCTTCTATTTAGGGCAGGAGCCATGGTGGTCGCTGGAAAGAATCGCATTCATGTATCAGGCCACGGCAGCCAGGAGGAGCTCAAAATGATGCTCAATCTGATGAAGCCTAAGTATTTCATCCCGATTCAAGGGGATTACAAAATGCTGATTGCACATAGCCGTATTGCCAAGTCCATTGGATTTAAACCAGAACAAATATTCATCCCTGATAACGGTGAGATTATCTCCGTATCAAAGGAACATATTGAGAGCCTTGGCAAAGTAACGACTGGCAATGTCTTGATTGATGGAAGCGGTGTAGGTGACGTCGGTAATATCGTGCTTCGTGACCGCCGTCTATTATCACAGGATGGAATTCTCATTGTCGTTGTGACACTAAGCCGTTCTGATAAAAGCATTGTCGCAGGTCCTGAAATTATCTCAAGAGGATTTGTTTATGTACGAGAGTCAGAATCCTTAATGGAAAAATCCAATTCTATCGTTCGTGAAATCGTCCTGAAGAATACATCCAAGGACCATTTTGACTGGGCAGGTATGAAGCAGGAGATCCGTGATAATCTTCATTCATTCTTATTTGAAAAAACGAAACGCCGTCCAATGATTTTACCGATTATTATGGAAGTCTGAGCATTTGCTGAAAGGATTGCTCTTTGAATAGGTTTCTTGCAAGCAGGTAAAAAACAGATTGTTTTTTACCTGCTTTTTTCTTTTGCTGCATCCATTTTTAATAGCATAATCGATATGGCAGGAATGCGCCCTTGCAGTTTTCGGCTTCA
>NZ_JBJEFJ010000199.1:0-4707 GCF_051873915.1 Pradoshia sp. | reverse complement strand
TTGAAGTGTCAAAACTCCATCTTCCATCCGATATACTTTATCACAATACTCGAGCATCCGCTCGTCATGCGTTACCATGACAGCTGCTTTATTACGGCTTTTAACCTCTTTGGCTATCAGCTGAACAACCTCATGAGCTCGATTAGAATCAAGACTTGCGGTCGGTTCATCTGCCAAGATAACCTTTGAGTTATTAATGAAGGCACGCGCAATTGCCACACGCTGCCGCTCTCCTCCTGACAGCTCATTCGGATACTTTTTCAGTTTATCGCCAAGCCCTAGTTCTGATAAGAGCTGCTTAGCGAATTGGCGGTCTTCCGCTGAAACCTTGCCATCCATTTTCTTTACGACGATTAATTGGTCCAAAACCGTCAGATAAGGAAGAAGGTTGGAGGTCTGCAGGATAAATCCAATCTCCTTCAGGCGGAGGCTGGAAAGATCTTTGCTGGACATCTTAGCAATATTCTCACCATTCACCCATACCTCGCCTGATGTTGGCTGCAGAAGTGCTCCTGCTATAGAAAGAAGTGTACTTTTTCCTGAACCGGATGGACCGATAACAGCAGCGAACTCCCCTTCCTTCACCTCAATGGAGGCATGGTCTAAGGCAGTAATCGTCGTACTGCCTTCCTTATATGTTTTTGTTACATCTTTTAAGTCTAAACCAGCCATTATTCAACCCTCCCTAATGCGGTAAGCGGATCAATCTTCGTGATTCGGCGGACGGAAATCAGCGAACTTAAGACACTAATAACCAATAGGAGAATCGCGTAGATGATAACCATCTTCCCATCCAATGTAAACGGCATGCCTTCTGGGAATGCCATCGCCGTTAAGTATGTTAATCCAATCCCAATTAAAATGCTGATAAAGGAAAGCACAAATACTTGGGACACAATCGTCTTAGCAATAAAACCATTGCTTGCTCCAATGGCTTTCATCACGCCAAATTGGTTGGTCTTTTGAATGGTTAACACATAGAAGAAGACCGCAATGACAAATGCTGAAATAACCACTAAGAATGCGAGCATCATCATGATTGTTCCGTTTTCGGCTGTGTATCCTGGCATTCCTTGCACTGCCTTTGCCTTTGTTACAGTTTCTACACCATCGATATGCTTATCAATAACCGCAGGATCTACATCCTCACCTTGAACGGCAATCGCATTGACTACATCCTCAATGCCATTGTTTGAGCCAGGTGCCGCAAACTGATAGGCTCTCCATTGCTCCAGCGTTCCGAACAAAACCGGTAAATGGTTAAACGTTTCGTTTTCCACGAATCCAATAATCTTGACAGTTTCAGTAGAGCTGTCAATGACTACCTCATCCCCAATTTGATAGCCTTTATCCTTCAGTGTCTCATTGGCGAGCACGCCGTTTTCAATGGAGGAATCAAGCCCGCTGCCTTCAATTACCTCTGGTTCAATGAAGGAGCCTGGGTCAATCCCTAAGATGGCAACATCCGTTTTGTCCTCAGATTCATCCGTTTCCTCCTGAGAAATAGAGGCTGTTGCCGCACCAAAGAGGGCTGTTCCCTCTACATGATCCTGCTTTGCTACATCCTCTTCTAAAGAGGCCGATAGGAGCGATTTATTAAACGAAGCTCCTGCTCCTTTCTCATAGACAACATAATCGGCATTCATATTTTTCAACGTTGCCGCACTTAAAGTTGATAGTCCATTACCAAGGCCGGAAAGGATAAACACGAGCCAGGCAATCAGCATGATAATCGCGCCAATCATTGTGAAGCGCAATTTCGCATGCCGTAATTCCTTTAATGCTAAAAACATGACCAAATTCCCCCTTACCCAAAGTTACACATGTGTCACTTTTGACAAAAAAATAAAGTGACCAATTGTTTAACCTTAGTATAGACCAAAGTTACACAATTGTCACTTTAGAAGGCTTATAGATGCCTGTACATATCATGTCAAAGATAAACTCCCTAAAATCCTTCTCTGGCAAATTCATATGATTCGGAATCGCAATGCTCTGGAAGATGAACCCTAGAATCAACGCATCCGGCAAATGGGCTGATAGGACACCCTCAGCCTTGCCGAGCGCAATCATCCGCTCCATTGGCTGATACATCGACCTATGCAATTCCTCTAAATGTTCCTTCTTTCTTGCGACCTGTCCATTTCCGCTGTCACTAATGATGGCGGCAATGCTGAGAATCTCATGCAGATCCTTCTTCTTGAAGATGCACGTTAACAAATTATCCAATTGGACCTCAAAACGGGCCGTCTTGTCAATCGCCTTTAAATCTCTAATTAAGATCGACATCTCATGAATCATGAAATCCATGATAAGCTCGTCCTTATTCGGATAATATTTATAAATTGCCGCCCTTGATACATTAAGCGCATCTGCAAGCAGCCGAATCGTAAAACCGTTATAGCCATTGCTCAACAGTAAGTTCTTCGTCTCGGTGAATATTTCACTCGAGGAAAATTTCCTCACTCTCGCCATCCTGCTTTCACCTCTGCTTCTAGGAGGATTTCTTTATATCCATTGTACCCTCAACCCCTTGGAGAAAACAAACCCCTAATCCGCTTCCTCCTGAAATAAAGCAGTGGATGCCTCATCCACTGCATGAAAAATCAAATAAGGAACATAGCCACAATCGTTGTTACCACAAGCCCAATGACAACTGGCACTAAGTTGCGGCGAGCAAGCTCAAACGGACTCACGTTACAAATGGCCGCTGCTGGAATTAGCGCCCATGGCACCAAGGTCCCACCGCCAACCCAGATGGCCGCGATTTGACCAAGTGCTGTCAAGGTGGCCGCTCCAGAATCAAGTGAATGCTCAAACAGCTGAGCAACCGAACCGACCAGCGATATCCCAGAGAAGCCCGAACCATCCAGCCCCGTAATAGCACCAACAGCCGTTATCGTCACAGCTGCGATTTCCTTTGTCAGTGGAATTGCTCCGGCAAGCGCCGTTCCAAGGTCATTGACAATCCCGGCGGAGCCCTTCGGCAATTCATCCCCAAGAATAGCTATGAAACCAGCATCCCCTAAATAGAAAAAAGCCGCAATCGGAATGACCGGACCGAACACCTTAAAGCCGAATTGAAACCCTTTAATCAAATAAGCGGTCGTCTCTTCAAGTCCCTTCGATTTATGCGCAAACAGCGTGAGCACAATCAAGATGACAATCGCTGTCCCTCCTATTAGCGAGGTCGCATCTCCCCCCTGAAGATCAAAGACCGCCATCAAGGCCACATCGATGATAAAGAGGAGGGGAACGATTACCGCAAACCATTTCTTCTGCTTTGAGGACAGAAGCTCCGCCTTCTCACTCTCCAGTTCTGAAGCGGCAGGAATCTCAGCTCTCAGTGTCCCCCTCCTCATATCTCTCCTCAAGAAATAAAAAGCCGTTACTGTTGTCACAAGTCCCATCGTGATGACAAGCGGAATACTCGCTTCCATTACGGCACTGACCGGAAGACCAGCTGCATCTGCTGTCAGTTTCGGTGCCGCTTGGATGACATAATCCCCAGACAGTGCAATGCCATGACCGAATAAATTCATGGCCATCGCCACACCTAGCCCCGGAAGCCCCACACGTACCGCCGCTGGAAGCAGGACGGCTCCTAGAAGCGCCACCCCTGGGGACGGCCAGAAAAACCAAGAGGAAATCATCATGATAATCCCAATCGTCCAAAATGACAGAGCTGGCGTCTTCATCATCTTCGTAAATGGGTAGACCATCACATCATTGATACCCGTATCCGTCAACACCCGGCTCAAGGATACGATGATGCAAATAATTAGAATCGTCGGCAGAAGCTCCCCAATCGCATAAATAAAACTATTAAACACACCGCTCACTGAATCGGTCAAGCTCTCCGTCGAGAGAACGGCAATCATCAGTATTCCGACAATACATAGCAGTGACGTATCCCGCCGCATCGCCATCAACCATATAATCCCGCCTATGAACAACACATAAATCCAATGGATCAGGGTCAATTCTACCCCCATGCAAATGCCTCCTCTGCTTTAATAGGCATTTAACCAAATGCTTACTTCTACAATATGAAGAAAGCCTATTTTGGTTCTTTTCGCATGAGGGTATAAAAAAGCAGAATGCACGCCTTGCACATTCTGCCTCTGTCAGATTAGCGAATCGTTTTCAATGCAGTGGACCAAGGAATCAATTGGTCTAGCATTTCATTGACAGAGTTCACCTGAACTTCTGCCGGTTTGAACTCTGTGAAGTTTTCAAAATCCGTGAACAGAGATAACGCAGGATGTACACGTACATCAGCTACAAGCAGCTCACCAAGAATGCCGCGCAAATGCTCTGCCGCACGCGCTCCGCCAACAGAACCATAGCTCACAATTCCGGCTGCTTTGTTATTCCATTCTACACGTAAGTAATCAAGTGCATTTTTTAATGCTCCAGTAATGGAGTGATTATACTCCTGAACGATGAAGACAAACCCATCACAGCTATTGACCGCTTCAGCCCATGCTGCCGCACCAGATGCGTCCCCATTCGCTTCTCCTAATAAAGGAAGCTTGTAATCTGCAATATCAATGATTTCATATGTAGCATCTCCGCGTTTATCTGCGATTTCCTTCACCCATGCTCCCACTTGTGGGCTGACCCGTCCATCTCTCGTACTTCCTAAAATAATGCCGATTTTCATTTTTCTTCTCCTTCTATCACCTTAATCAATCGATTGATTAA
>NZ_JBJEFJ010000198.1:0-4801 GCF_051873915.1 Pradoshia sp. | reverse complement strand
CACATTAATAAAGCCAGGAAAAAACCTTGATGGAGACCCATCAAGGTTTTTTTATCCCTTTCGATTGCAGAAGGACACGGAAATAATCACTAATCGACTCGCCCATTATCAGCTGACGAATTTGCCGGTTCCGCCGGCTTTCAGGAGAGAAGGGGTCAAAATCTGCCTGATGGGCAAGCTCGTTTAGAATTTCTCCTTTGATGAGAAACTCTGCCTGCCCTCCCCAAAAAGCTTCCTCTAAACCTAGTGTCTCTCCCTGACTTCGAAGGAGGTCAAATGGGACATTAAATGTAATATCGGCCTCCCCGGGGAAATCGAGAACTGAATCCAATAAGCGGTGATTCCGGTAGGCTCTGAGTGTGCCATTCTTGCGGAGGGGACTGAATTGTTCATCTCTTTCCATCCCATAGTCAATGGTCAGCATATATCCCCGTGTCAATTTATGTACGGCAGTTTCATAACTCTCAATCATTTGCAGCGGGATTTCGACCCGGTTCATATGTAGTGGAATGGACCATTCACGGAGCATACGCTTCATTTTCTCATCACCGATCGTTCTAGCTGCTTCTGTCAGCTCACCTGCCTCATCACTAACACCTGCCTCCAGCCATTCTTGACCATCCCTGACGGCAACCTTCACGGGATGCGCATCAAAAAACTCATTAGAGAAAATTATTCCCTCACAGGAAGGAAGATCAGTGACAGAATGATAGAGCTGAACTCTCGAATCATCACCAACTGCATGCCTAATAGCTGCTTGATGATAGGCACTTCCTTCAACGATACGATAGATCAGCCTATCGCTGTAGAGAGGGTCCTCCTTCTTGAATCCTTTCAGTACATTGGCAGCCATCTGCCCGCTGCCTCCCCCAAGCTCAGCCAGAACCGGCGGTAGTCCTGCCTCCTTCAAGGTTCTGCACAGCCACTTCCCCAGAAATTCACCAAACACAGGCGCCATGGCAGGCGTTGTATAGAAATCGCCCTCACGCCCGATTTTTGACTGTTCCCTCATATAATAGCCTTTGTCTGGATGATAAAGCGCTAAGCTAATGTACTGATCATACGTCAAAAAGGCATCTGGTTTCGTTCGAATCTGATCTAAAATGATTTTCTTCATCATGTCCTCCCATCCATTAAAAGAACGTTACAAAGAAAGCCCCTTAATGAGGAAAGGGGCTTTACTCGTTGAGTTACCATTATTGCAGAAAAGGATTATGGGTCATTTCATCCTCTATAATCGTTTCAGGACCATGACCGGAAAGACAGAGGGTATCCAACGGAAGCTTCATAAGTTTTTGCTGGATGCTGTCTAGTAATTGTGCATGTGAGCCGCCAGGAAGATCGGTTCTCCCAATACTTCCGCGAAACAGGGCATCACCAGAAAAGACGAGTTTTTCTTCCTTATCATAATAGGAAACACTTCCTGGAGAATGTCCTGGTGTATGGAGCACCTCAAAGGTAAAGCCAGCAACTTCAAACATTCCTTCATTAGTAATCAGCTCATCTGCGGCATTAGCGGTAATCGGTCCCATTTGGAAATATTGCGAGCCGTTTAATGCGGGGTTCTCCAGCCAATCCTCTTCCTTCTGATGAATATAAACCGGTATATCATAATGCTCCCGAATAGGGTTCACAGCTCCAATATGGTCAAAATGCGCATGGGTCAACAGGATAGCTGCAGGCTTCCATCCTTTCTCGCGGATGATTCCAATCAGCTTCTGTGCTTCCTCACCCGGATCAAAGATGACACAGTCTCCGTTTTCCTTCGCATATAAATAACAATTCGTTTGAAGAGGGCCAAGCGGCACTCGTTTCCATGTTTTTTTCACGGTAATTTTTTCCTCCTTACACGTGCCTTTCTCATCTTTCTATTGTACACAAACCCCTCGCCTGGATAAAGGTATTCACGCATGACCAGCAACCTCTCGACAAATGCTACCAAAACCATTAAAATATGGTAGAATGCTATTTTTTGTTAATTATTTTAGGCATTTGATTATTTCCAAAGGGGGAAATAAAAATGGGACTAGTGATCATTTTTGGTTTAGCTGCGATCCTGGGTATCTTCGCCTTAATCAGCGCATTTAAAAACAAGAACTTTCTCGGCGTCTTATTTGCCCTCGGGACGGTAGCAGTATTTGGCTGGTTTTCCGTGATGACCGTACTAAATAACGGCTACCCTACCGGACATTAATCCGTAAAAGAGGAATCGGGTCAAAAGCTCGATTCCTCTTTTACATGATTTCTGCCTGTGATATCCTCTCAATCGTCCGCTTCTCCATATCAATCAAGGAATCGAGCAAATGGCCGTACAAGCAATAGGTTCCCTTTTTATTGCAGGAAATCGGCTCATTATTAACCCGGTCCACTATCCTCGGCGTCTCATTTGTGTTAAGATTCCATTCAATCAGTTCGTAAAGTGTGGAATCCATCCCAGACATCGGTGCCAGAACAAAGACTGTGTTTCCATCCTCCGGCATATCCATATATGGAATGAGATATTCTCCATCCTTTTCAAGGGTAGGTATCCTTATCTCTTGTATCGGTTTTTCAAAATCGCCTTCTAAATAGACCTTTAGCGTCATAGCTTCTTTATCTTCATCTATTGTTGCTACGATTGTTTTACCGTACTTACTGTAGACCCCGACTGCATCTTCATAAATAACCGTATCTTCCCGTGTCATCATGTCATAGCGATGAACAGGCTCGCCCGCTTCCGCCTTCTCCCCCATATAGGCAATATGGCTGTCGTCAATCCATTGAATAAATGGCTTCGGCAAGGTAAGCTCTGACTCTTCCTTTGTTTCGGCGTTTATCAGCAGGCTGTCGTAGCTCCAATCCTCCTGCAGGGCCATAACTAAGAGCTGATCCTCTGGCTCCATCGTATTATCCCACTCAAAGAGCACGTAGGAGGAGATAATTTCCCGCTTCATTACCTTCCTGCCCTCACGGGTGATGATTTGCAGCGTGGCAGAGTCAGACTTGCTGGAATGGGTAATGGCTATATACTCTCCGCTTGAACTAGCAGAGGCAGACATAATCGCATCGGATGTCCGAAAAAGCTCTATCGGCTTTTCTTCATTGAATTGATGGAGGAATACGGCTTGTCCCTCCTCATCCTGTTCAATCGTGAGAATTTCATCCTCGGAGAGCCAGCCGGCTGTTTCAATCAACTCCTTCTCAGCTACCTTCACAACCGACTTATTCTCCCTTTCCTTCGTCTCTGCCTTATCTATATGATTCTTGTCATCCTTTGAGCAGGATACAAGCAGAACACTAAATAAAAGGAAGAGGATTATCCAACAAATGCGTACAATTCGATTAACAAACAGCCTGTTTTTTTCCTCTTTCACTCTTCCCTCTCCTCATCTAAACTTCTCATCATTTATCTGCAATCGATTCGTTCCTTCCTTTCAATCGATGTCAGAAAGGTACCCGCCGTTTGCAGCCACCAGTTTTATAAATATATTGAAGCATTCAGCAAATGCTTTGTTTCCTCATAAATCGTCTTGAACTGTGAGAGTGGAAGCGGATTGACTCCTTTACCCAGTTCCAGGGTGAAGCCAGGTCTTTTGTATTCCTGGATGAACCAATCTTTAAAGCCGGCATGGCTGTCCACATACTGAATCGAGGCATAGCTCGTTTTCATCATAAATTCTCTTGCCATAATGGCTGATAGCTGCGGCTCATGTCCATTATAGCCCCAATAGAATTCATGGCCCTGTGTATGCAAGGCTACCACCCGGTCAAAGTTTTCTCTTCTCACAAGATCTGCAAGAGCAATGGCTTCCCTTTGCGTAAGGGGCTTCTTCCCAGGATAATCTCTTGGTCCAGGTCCCCCCTGATATCTCTCATTCATCGTATCCCAATTAGCGGGAAATTGCCTATTTAGGTCAACCCCTTCTATATCAGCTTTCCACCCATGGAAGTCTATTTTTCCGTCATTTAGTTTCACACACTCTTCGGCAATGTCTGCAGGCGGCCCGTCAATGACAAGATCCACCCCGTCTGGATTCGCCATTCCAACAATCGACAGTTCACATTCCTGAAAGAGTTCCAATGCTAAGCAATGCCCTATTCTCGTTCCGTTCGTCAGGGCAACTAAATATTCATTGAGCCATTCCATCAATACAAGACTCGTAATCCACTCATTGGCATGAAGAGATGCATTCATATGGACTTTCTTCTTCCCAATACCAACTCGTATCTCCTTAATTTCCTTCCCGAGGGATGAATGTCCAATGACCGTTACCTTCATAAAAGGGAATATTGTTTGTAAAATATCTAGATCATTCATATATTTGACTGACGAATACGGTTCGGTCGTATCGACAATTCGATGCTTTATCTTAACGGGAATCCTGCTCATTCGTTCTGCAAGAATTCCTTTCTTCTGATTAATTAAATGGATGCGCTCCCTATTGACAGGAGCCAGAAATTCCTCTTTCGGCATCCGTTCCTTCCTTGTCCAATACCCCGGGATTATAATTTCATCACCTGGGGACAGCAGATTGCCTGTTACATGCGGATTGCTCTCGGCCAGGACCGATAATGGGAGAGCAAACAGCACAGATAATCTAGTTAATAGGTCCTGCTCATATATGGTTACTTTCACATCTCCACTCCCTTTCTCCACCATGTTATGAATAACTGGTACGAAAAAGAAGATGCAGAAGAAAAGTCTCCTCTTTTATCCTAACAGGTATTTCAATGTTTGGACACCTATATCATTACATTATTTTTCCACCACCAGCTTTGTCCATTTGAACACCGAAAAAACAAAAAACCCCAGTAATTTACC